>DASPKR010000282.1:0-4794 GCA_035627975.1 Pyrinomonadaceae bacterium
CGGTGTCGAGCACGCCTTCATCTTTTTTCTTAGCCATCACAATACCTCCGGACATTCGGTGCTTACGGGCTCTCACTTACGCGGCACTTCAGACCTCCGCGAGCGGCCATACCTCTACGTCCACCGGCCCGCCGTGGTGGAAGAGCGGCCCGCCCGATGGCCTTTCTACCCCGGCGGCCTCGACCATGCTCGACCGGTAAGTCTCGACGCGCACCCTACGCAGGGGCCAGGGGCGGTGGTGGATGCGCGCGCGGTAGAGCATGTCACCGTCCGCCGTGTAGAGGCAGTAGCGCTCCGTCAGGAAGAACGCCAGCGTGGTGGGCTCGGCCTCCGGCAGTTCTTCCCCCGTCACCCACGTCGCCCCGAAGTATGCCG
The DNA here is from genome assembly GCA_035627975.1 of Pyrinomonadaceae bacterium. Taxonomy (GTDB): domain Bacteria; phylum Acidobacteriota; class Blastocatellia; order Pyrinomonadales; family Pyrinomonadaceae; genus QHXN01. Next base: position 376 of record DASPKR010000282.1, read on the forward strand.
GCGGGCCCGCCCCGCCCTCGCGCGACGACATGAAGACGGTCGTGTCGCCCTTGTGCTCGCGGCTGATCTCGGCAACGAAGTAGGGCAGGCGGAAGAGGGCGCGTGCGCCCGCCACGGCTATCGAGCTGTTCGCGTCGAGCGAGAAGAACCACACGCCGGGGACGCCGCCTAGGTGGACGTAGGTGCGGACGTTGATCTCGTGGAACTCGCTCACCCAAGGCAGCGGGGGCGTGAAGGCGGGTCGGACGCCCCAGAGCGTGAAGGGGGTGACGCCGACGTAGGCCCTGCCGTCGAAGGTGTCCACGGAAAGCCTTCCGGGTATCAACCGACGGAGTTCCTCGGCGGGTACCTCCCAGTGCATGAAGAGCAGGTCGCCCCAGGACTGGTACATGACGGGCGAGCCGTCGGGGCGCTCGCGCGCGGCCAGCCGGTCTTTAACGGTCAGCGACATACATGCCTTCTCGGGAAGTGTGTAGGGTATGCGCGGGAAGGGCTGGGTGTCAACGCGTAACCGGCGCGTTCTTCTATTGGGGCGGGCGCATGCCGTTGTTAGGCCGCGGCGCGCGCCGTGGCAAGAGCCTCGCGCGCTGAAGTGTTAGAGGATGGCAGACGCGGGCCGAGCCCCTCGGACGCGCAACTACTGTCCCCCTCGCCTGCCCCTAGCGGGCCGAAAGAAGTCATTGAACGCGTTGCGGACATCGCCGGCGCATTCCAGGTAGGCGAAATGCCCGCACTCCTTAATCATGACCAGCCGGGCGCCCGGGATGGCCCGCGCGATATGCTCGGCAACCGCGGGCGGGATGAAGTCGTCTTCGCCGGCTATGATTAAGGTTGGGACACGCAGACTGCGGAGCTTAGGGAGCAGATCATAGCCGGCCACCTGCCATGTGTCGCGCATGAGCCGGTCTTCGACCGCTCGCGCCTTGAGGATGCCCTCTTTCCCCTGCCTGGTGAAAGCAGCCTTCATCGCCGCCATCAGCCGCTCGTAGTCCGCGGGCCGCCTCAGCGCCGGTTTGAAGTGAATTCGATAGCGCGCGGCAACAGCCTCCGGGTCGCCCTCTCGGTAGCCGGCGCCGGACACAATCTCTCGCTGCCGGTTCATGTCCGGGCCGAGTTTCTCCAAGTACGCCTTCCGCAGCAGCGCGACGTCTCCGGCAGAGGCCGGCGCGGGGTTCATCAGGACGAGGTGGGACACGCGCGTCGGGTGGCGGAGTGCGTACTCCAGCGCCAGCACCGCGCCCCAGGAGTGGCCGAGCAACACCGGCGCGCCCAACCCGAAGTGCCGTCGCACCTTGTCGAGGTCATCTAGGTCGGACGTGAGCGTCACGTCATCCGGACGGACGTTGTCGGCGGACTTTCCTCGGCCACGCTGGTCGTAGTAGATGAGGCGGAATGTATCCCGGAACTGATCCATGTCGGGCAAGAGATAGCCGTGGTCGAAGTCGGGGCCGCCGTGGAGGACGATGACGGGCCGGCCCTGCCCGGTCACACGGGCATAGAGTGAGGCGCCGCCCGCCGGGATTCGGGTATCAAGCGGGGTCCCGCTGCGTTTGGCTTGTAGTCCCCCTGCTAAATTCGGAGGCGCCGCAATCGCCAAGGCCGCTACAACGCTCCAGGCAACCACATGTAGCCTCACCGGCCTACCCTCCACTGTTGCAACGAGATTCTTCGGCGGCATAACGCCGGAATTGGCCCGCCCTGCGCTAGCAGCACATAACATTATGGGACAATTAAATGATGAAGGGAATGCTATCGAAGCGTCGGGCTGAATGTGCCGTTAGGCCCGATGGGCCTGCAACCATGATCCTTGCTGTAATCTCTTTAGTGCCGACTGTGGAAACTGTTATGTTTTCTTTGGTATAGCCCTCTATAATAAAACTTCCGGGCTCGGCCTAATTGACTATGCCTTCGGGGAAGACTCACGACCTGATTACGCTCTTTCTCGCGCCGCCTACGCTCGGGGCGGCGTGGGTGCTCACGGGGAGCTGGTGGCTGGCGGCGGTGTTGACGGCGGGGATGCTGTTCGGCGGCCTGATGTTCGGCCCCGACCTGGATATTCAGTCGAAGCAGTACACGCGCTGGGGAGTGTTCCGCTTCCTCTGGCTGCCGTACAAGGTCGCGTTCAAGCACCGCTCGCGCTGGTCGCACGGGATAATCTTCGGGACGCTGATAAGGGTCGCGTACTTCGCGGCGGTGCTGGCGCTGCTCGTGTGGGCGGGCGTGTATGTGCGCGCGGTCTATGTGGCGGGCGGAGAGGCGCCGGGGTGGGCGGAGCTTGAGCACGCTTGGCGCGTCATAGAGGCTGGGGCGGCCGCGTCGGGCTTGGGGCGCGGCGCGGTGCTGGCGGCGCTCGCGGGCCTCTGGTGGGGCGCGGCCAGCCATACGCTCACCGACGTGGCGTGGTCAATCCTGCGCAAGGGCTCGGAAATCTTTTAAGAATCGGCGGCCGGCGGGAGGGGGGCGGCGGAAAGTAAAGCTTCCGCCGCCCCCTCTTTTTTTAGCCTAATGGCCGCGCATGGAGGTTATGCGCAACGCCTGTCGGCGGACTGCCTCGGGGACGTTGCGGTTCTGCGCGAGGTTCTTGAGGTCTTTGGGCTGGAGGCGCGGGAGTATGTTGACGGAGGTCGCGAACGGTGTGCGCGGGTTGCGCGCGAGGTTGTGGATTATGGGGTACTGGCGCGCCCACGCGCGGTTGAGCGCGATGGCGCGCAGCACGTCGTCTGAGACCGTCCGCATGGCGGCGATGGCCTCGACCTCCTGGTCGGTGATGCGCGGGTTCTGTATGACGGCATGCGCGACGACCCTGTTCGAGTCGCGTATGAGGATGTTGCGCGCCTCGCGGTCGCCCTTGAGGCCGAGCTTGATGCGGTCTTTGACCTTCATCAGCATTATGCGGCGTATGAGGGCGACGCGCTCGGGCGCGACCTCGCCGGCCTCCGCGTGCGTCTCGCTGATGACCCGCTCGGCGGCGGCCGTGCGCTGCTCGAAGGTCTCCTCGATCAGCTCTTCGAGCCTCTCAGAAGGGAGCCACGAGTCGTCAATCTCGGAGTCGGAGACTTCGATGTGCTCGGCGATGAGCCACGCGTCGTCGAGGGTGAGGCCGCCGTCCTCGTCTATGCCGATTGACTCGGCCGACTCGACGAACTCGGCCGCCGCGCCCATGCCGCGCGCGCGCATCTCCTCGGCTATCTGGCGGACGCCGCGCTCCTTCTCGAAGAACTCGCGCTGCGTCTCGCGTGCGCGCCGCTCGGCGTCGGGCGTGCGCGCTGGGTTCGAGATGATGGCGTCTATGACGGCGGGCTCGCGTATGAGGCGCTGCTGGTTTATCGAGATGATCTCGAGCACGGAGCCCTCGCGCGTCGAGCGCGCGAGCGCGGCCACCGAGGAGTCGGGCGTCGAGGCGTTCAGGGCGACGGCCTCGTGTATCTCGCGCCCGGCGTCCTCGCGCTCGGCGAGGTAGCCGAGCACGCTCGGGGGCGTCGCCGCGCCTTTGGCGAGCGAGAGCAGCACGCCCCTCTCCTGGCCCGCGAGCGTCTCGTCGGCGGCGCCCGCGACGGCCGCGTCCGCGTCGGCCCGGAGCGATACGAGAATCTCGATCAACTCCTCCTGCGCGAGCGGGAGCAGTCCCCGCGCCGCTGCCATCCTCGCGGCCGGCGGCGCTTGGCCGGTGACGATTGCCCGGACGACCGGGTTCTGTGAATTAGTCTCTGTGCTCATCGCTCGCGAGGGCTGCCGGCTTCAGTAGCAGGCGAAATTGTACTCCAGAAGTACGAACTGCGAGACGGGGCGGCCGCCCTTCCGGGCCGGCGTGAACTTTATCCCGCGCGCGGCCTCGATGGCGCGCTGCGTCAGCCCGTAGCCGAGCCGCTTGACGGGGAGTATGTGCTTGACCGTCCCGTCGGAGGCGAGCACGGCGCGCAGGCGCACGAGGCCGCTTATGCAGTCCTCGCGCGCCTCCTTGCTGTACTCGGGCTCGGGGTTTTTAGACATCCGTGCCTTCGTCGTGGCGGCCTCGCCCTCGCCCGCGTCGCCCACGTCGCCCGCCGCGGACGAGGGCGAGGCCGCAGGGCGCCTCTCCCGCCCGTAAACGCGGAGCGTGCCGAACAGCGCGCCGGCCACGCCGGCGAAGAACGCGCCGATCACGAACGCGGCGGACTTATAGAACGTGGTGTTGATGCCCATCGCGGCGGCGGCGACCTCGTCCTCGCGGATGGCGGCGAACGCCTTGCCCTTCGACGAGTACGCGAGCCGCCAGACGCACACGACGGTGACGACCATGGCCGTCGCCGCCCAGAAGAACGTGGTGACCTTGGGGATGCCGTGGAGGCCGGCCGCCTGGCCGATCTCGAGCGGGCCGATGTTCTCGGTGCTGCGGATGACGGTGTAGATGATCTCGCCGAACCCGAGCGTGGCGATCGC
>DASPKR010000283.1:0-2785 GCA_035627975.1 Pyrinomonadaceae bacterium
GAACGCGGGCCGCAAGGGCTCGCCCACTGTCCCCATCAGGGCGGGCGAGAGCCGCGTGCTCGCCGAAGTCTCGGGCTCCAGCGGCACGGTGCGAAGAATCTGGATGACCATCCCCGACCGCAGCCCCCGCATGCTCCGAAGTCTCCGGATTGACATGTACTGGGACGGGGCGAAGACGCCGGCCGTGAGCGCGCCTCTGGGCGACTTCTTCGGCCTCGGGCTCGGGCAGATGGTGCCGTTCCAGTCGGCGCTCTTCGCGAACCCGGAGGGGCGCAGCTTCAACTGCTTCGTGCCGATGCCCTTCAAGACCGGCATGAAGATTGTGATGACGAACGAGAGCCCGACGAACCTCGACGAGCTTTTCTACGACGTGAACTACACCCTCGGCGACCGCCACGGCCCGCGCACGCTCTACTTCCACGCCCACTACCGCCGAGAGAGCCCGACGCGCTTGCAGCAGGACTACGAACTGCTGCCGCGCGTAGAGGGGCGCGGCCGCTACCTCGGCACGAACGTCGGCGTCGCCGTCAACACGAAGGAGTATTTCAACACATGGTGGGGCGAGGGCGAGATTAAAATCTACCTCGACGGCGACCGCGAGTTCCCCACCCTCGTCGGCACGGGGACGGAGGACTACGTCGGCACCGCCTGGGGGCAGGGGCAGTACGCGCATCTTTATCAGGGCTCGCCCGTAGCCGACGAGCAGAATATGCGATGGTGCTTCTACCGCTACCACATACCCGACCCCGTCTTCTTCCAGCGCGAAGTGCGCGTCACCATGCAGCAGATTGGATACCTCGCCCCGCACAGCCGCGAGCCCATTGTGAAGAACAACCGCCGCCTCTACCGCGCGGGGCCGGGGCTCGTGGAGATGGACACGTCGAAGGACGGCAAGTTCGAGCGCTCGGACGACTGGTCTAGCTGCACGTACTTCTACCTGGACAAACCGGAGAACAACCTGCCGCCGCTCGCCCCGGTCGCGCAGCGCGTCGAGGGGCTTTGAGGTTGACTGCGGACGCGCCTATGCCGTAAAAGTCTGATGATTCCCCCGCCAGAAAAACCCGACTAAGAGGAGAGACTTATGCAAGGGCCTTTGCGTGGAATCATCGCGGGGATAGCGGCCTGGAAGCTCGGCGGGGGCTGCATCTCGACGATACTGATCTTCATCATCGTCTTCTGGGCGCTCGGCTACGTGAACTGCTGAGGCGCCGCAATGCAAAAAAGGGAGGCGGCCGGGGCGAAAACGTTTTCGCCCCGGCCGCCTCCCTTTTCGTTCGGGCCTTCAGCCCGCGAAGCCGTCGCTGCGGGGCTTCCTGTCGGCGAAGGGGTCGGCGGTGTAGATGCGCTGCGTGTACTCGCGAACCATGCGGTCGCTGTTAAAGGCGGGCGCGAGCGTCTGTATGGCGTGGCGCATCATGGCGAGCCAGCGGCGCGGCATGCCGTCTTCGTCGCGCTCGTAGAAGATTGGCACCACCTCCGACTCCAACACGCGGTAGAGCGACTCGGCGTCGCGCCTGTCCATCTCCTCCACACTCTCCGCGATTGCCACGTCGCCCACGGCCCAGCCGTTGCGGCCGTCGTAGCCTTCGAGCCACCAGCCGTCCAGCACCGAGAGGTTGAGCCCGCCGTTCATCGCGACCTTCTCGCCGCTCGTGCCCGACGCCTCCAGCGGCCGGCGCGGGACGTTCAGCCAAACGTCAACCGACTGCACGAGCTGGCGCGCTATCTCCTGGTCGTAGTCCTGCAAAAAGACCGCGCGCTGCATCACGCGCGGGTCGAGCTTCCACTGGGCGAGCTGCTGGAGTATGAGCTTCGCGCCCTGATCCTGCGGGTGCGCCTTGCCGGCGAAGACGAGCTGCACGGGCCGCTCGGGGTCGAGTATGAGCCGGTGCAGGCGCTCGGGCTCCGTCAGCAACAGCCCCCAGCGCTTGTAGGCCGCGACGCGGCGCGCGAAGCCGATGGTCAGGGCCTCGGGGTCGAACATGCCGAGCGCGGCCTCGGCGTAGTCCGGCTGCTCGTGCTGGTGCTGTCGGCGCACGTGGTAGAGCCGCTCGCGCACGAAGGCTATCAGCCGCCGCTTCATCAGCCGCTTGACCTTCCAAAGCTCCTCGTCCGAGACGGCCTCTATCGCCTTCGACCACGCGGCGGGGTCGTGCAAGACCTGCGCCCAGTCGCTCCCGACGCGCTCCGTGAAGAGCGAGCACAGCAGCGGGGAGACCCAGGTCGGCGCGTGCACGCCGTTCGTGACCGAAGTGACCGGCACGTTCTCGACGCGCTGCTCCGGCCACATCTTGTTCCATAGCTCGCGCGTAACCTCGCCGTGCTTTGCGCTCACGCCGTTCGAGGAGCGGCACATGCGGAGCGCCAGCGGCGTCAGGCCGAACAGCTCCGCGTCGTCGTCGCCGTCCACGCGGCCGAGCGCGAGGAACTCGCGGCGCGAGAGGCCGAGCGAGCGCCAATAGCCCTCGCCGAAGCAGGACTCGATGAGGGCGGGCGTGAACTCGTCGTGGCCGGCCGCGATGGGCGTGTGCGTCGTGAACACGCAGCGCGAGCGCACGGCCTCCTTCGCCTCGTCGAAGCTCCGGCCCTCGGCCGTGAGCTCCCGCGCAAGCTCCAGAGTGAGGAAGGCCGAGTGGCCTTCGTTCAGGTGGAACACGCGGGGCTCCACACCCAGCTCGCGCAGGAGCCGCACGCCGCCGACGCCCAAGACCATCTCCTGTACGCAGCGCGTCTCGCGGTCGCCACCGTAGAGGTGGCCCGTGATGTATCGGTCTATCTCGTCGTT
>DASPKR010000284.1:0-2339 GCA_035627975.1 Pyrinomonadaceae bacterium
GCGGCGCGAGATAGAGCAGACGCGCGCCTTCGCCGAGCAGCAGGCGCGCACGAACCGCAAGCTGCGGCTGATGACTGCGGCGATGGCGCTCCTGCTCGTGCTCGCGCTCGGCGCGGCCGGCTACGCCGTAGCCAAGCGCAACGAGGCGCACGCCAACGAGGCCGAGGCCGTCAGGCTCGCGGGGCTAGCCCGCCTGAGCGAGCAGGAGGCCCTCAAACGGCGGGATGAGTTGGCCGACGCGCTCAAGGCGCGGGACGCCGCCGACGAGGCGAAGGAGGCCGCGCAGGCCGCCGAGGCCCGTGCCCAGATGGCTAAGGACGAGGCTTTGAGTCGGGCCATCAAGAACGAGGCCCGCGCGAAAAAGGAGGCCGAGCGCGCGAACGAGCAGGCCGAGCTCGCGGCCAAAAACCTTCGCCAAGCGAACGAGGCCGCCGAAGCCGAGAAGATTGCGCGCGTCAAGCTACAGTCATCGCTCGAGCGCAACCGCTGGAGCCGCGACGGGCTCGCGGCCTACCAGCGCGGCGATTACGACTCGGCGCTCGGCGCCTTCATGATCGTGCGCGACTCGACCGCAGCCGAGGGCGGAGACCGCGGCGGGCAGGTGGAGGACGTGGAGACGGCGCGCGTGCACGGCTGGGCGCACGCCTACGTAGGCGCGACGCTTCGCCAGTTGAGGCAGCCCGCCCAAGCCGTCGAGTCCTACGAGCGCGCGCTCCCCATACTCGAAGAGGTGCTCGACCCGGACGACCCCGTCCGCTTCGACACCTACCACGGGATGGCGCACGCCTACCGCGAAGCCTACAAGACGGACGCGGCCGAGGAGTTCTACAACCGCGCGCTCAAGTTCCTCGAGGAGAGAACCCCGACAGCGCCCACGGCCGGCGGCATGTCCGGCCCCGTGGCCGCGAAGATGGCGGCCACGCTCGAGAACGTCGCGCGCCTCTACCGCGACCTCGGCCGCTACGACGACGCCGAGCCCGTCTATAAGCGGATCGTCAAACTGCGCGAGCCATCGGGCGGCCCCGAGTTCGTAGCGTCGCTCAAGGAGATGGCGCAGTTCTACCTCGGTCAGAACAAGTACAGGGAGGCCGAGGCCCTCTTCCCCAAGATGCTCGACACGCAGGAGAGGCGGTTCATCGGCGGCGAGGGCGGCGAAGGCGACGGCATCTCTAATTTCCGCGAGCTGGGCGACAGCTACAGCGAGTTGGGCGAGGTTTACGTGGGCCTGGGCGAGGAGTCGAAGGCGCAGGAAGCCTTCCAGCTCGCGCGCGCCGTGCAGGACTACTGGATTAAGGCCCGCCAGGTCTTGAGGCAGTCCGGGGGCGTCGCCGACGCCGGGCTGATGCGCGCGAAGTTCAAGGAGGTGGGCGGCGAAAAGAACCTCGCCGAGATGGCCCGGCTCCTGGTCAGGCTCGGCCGCTACAAGGCCGCCGAGGGCATCTATCTGGAGCTAATACGCTTTTACGACAACGAGAACGAGGATGCCGAGTCCGCGGCCGCCAACGTCGCGCTCGGCAACCTCTACCGCGACCACCTGAATGACCCCGAGAAGGCCGAGGAGCATTACAAGGTGGCCGAGGAGGCGGCGAGCAGGCAGGGCGACGTCAGGCCCACCCTCCGGCGCGCGTCGGCCGTGCTGGCCGAGGCACTCCGCCAGCGCGCCGCCCTCTACGCCTCGCGCCCCGAGAAGTTCTCCGAGGCGTTAAGTCTCTACGAGCGGGCGCACAAAATCTACGAGCAGAGGGACAGTTGGCTCGGCGAGAACGCAGCGCTCTACGGCATCATCCAGATGGTCGAGAAGCAGAAGAGGCCGGTCGAGGAGAGGACACTCGCCTACCGCCGCAGGTTCGACGCCCTCGGCAAGTACGTCCGCAAGTTCGGGTGCGAAGGCTGCGAACGGCCGAACGACTTCTTCGGCATCGTGTTCGAGTACGCGAGGGCCGCCAACGACGCCGCGTACGTTTACGGGCTAGCCAGGAAGCAGGACGATGCCGAGGCCGTCTTCCGAAGCGTGTTCGAGGCGTGGGGCACAATCAAGCTGAGCACTTTCAGCCCGAAGGCCCTCGACGCCTACGCCAGAACGCTCGACAGCTACCAGGCGCTGCTCACGCGCCGCGGCAAGCCCGCCGAGGCGGCGAAGGTGGCCGAGCTTGCGAAGTCCGTGCGCGAGAAGCAGAGCCAGTTCCAGCAGGCGAGTGAGCAGCAGCAACTGCAACAGAAGTACGCGCAGCAGCAGGCCGCCCCGTAACAGAGCCGCGGGCGGAAGCCTCGCGGGTGAGAGGTTCATGACAGCCATTCCGTCATGAACCCGGCGCCCGCGAGGCTTCCGCCTGCCGACC
>DASPKR010000285.1:0-2892 GCA_035627975.1 Pyrinomonadaceae bacterium
CGGTCGTCTGCTCGGTCGTCGCGCAGATGCTTGAGGCCAACCCGCGACTTTCACCTGCCGCCGTCAAGCACATCCTTGTCTCGACGGCTGACCGCGTGGCCGGCGCTCCGCTCGCGCGCCAGGGCTACGGCGTCGTGAACGCGCGGCGCGCGGTCGCCGAGGCCCGGCGCGAGCAGCACACGCTCGACCCTGCGACCTACGGCCCGCCGCGAGTCTGCGCGGAAGGCGTTCTCTTCTCCTTCCACGACGACGCGGCGCGCGAGGTCGGGTTGGCGGGGGATTTCAACGGCTGGGATGCTTCACGCGCGCGGCTCGTAAAAGGCGAAGGCGGCGTCTGGCGGGCTACCGTCGCCGGCCTGACGCCGGGCCGTTACCACTACAAGTTCGTCGTTGACGGGGCGGGCTGGGTGGACGACTCGGCCAACGGGCTGAAGGAGCCGGACGAGTTCGGCGGCTTCAACTCGCTGCTGAACATCATTTGATCGTGCGCGGGAAAGGGTGAAGGGCTCCGTAAATTTCCTCGTAAGTTTTTGACTACCGCCACGACTAACAGGCAGGAGAAGAGGCCGGGCCGCACGCGGCGCACGGCGGGAATAAAACTTCCGCACGGGTGATTCAAACAGCCGGAGACGTTCGAGGTCAATGCTGAAAGCACTCCGCACACACTGGCCGGAATACCTGATCGAGGCCGCCGGGCTCGGCTTCTTCATGGCGTCGGCCTGCGCCTTCGGCGTCCTGCTCTTCCACCCCTCGTCGCCGGTCGTCGCGGCGCTACCCGGCGCGACGCCGCGGCGCGTGCTGATGGGCGCGGCGATGGGCGCGACCGCGGTGGCGATCATCTACTCGCCTTGGGGTAAGCGCTCCGGCGCGCACATCAACCCGGCGACGACGCTCGCCTTCTACAGGCTCGGCAAGGTCAAGGGATGGGACGTACTCTTCTACATCGCCGCGCAGTTCGCGGGCGGCGTCGCCGGGACTTTGATAGCGGTCGCGCTCTTAGGCGAGGCTGTCCGAGTGCCTGAGGTCAACTACGTCGTGACGCAGGGCGAGTACGGCGCGGGCGTCGCCTTCGCGGCCGAAGTCGTCATCACGTTCGTCCTGATGACGGTCGTGCTGAACGCCTCGAACAGCCCGCGCCTGACGCGCTGGACGGGGCTGTTCGCCGGCGCGCTCGTGATGACGTACATCAGCGTCGAGGCCCCGCTCTCGGGGATGAGCATGAACCCCGCGCGCACCTTCGGGTCGGCCCTCGCCGCGCGGCTCTGGACGGCGCTCTGGGTTTACTTCACCGCGCCCCTCGTCGGCATGCTCCTCGCCGCCGAACTCTACAGGCGCACGCGCGGCCCCGAGCGCGTCTATTGCGCCAAGTACCACCACCGCAACACGCAGCGCTGCATCTTCAACTGCGGGTTCGACAGGATAGACGTTCGAGGTGAAAAGGCGGGGGCCGAAGACCGGAGGCCAACGGGCGGCGGAGTTCGGCCGGTCGAGATCACCCGAAGCGCGGCGTTCGACACGGCGAAGCTTTTACTGGCCGCCGGCCTCTGAGCCCCGAAGGAGTTCTCATGTCACAGGCGAACCACTACGACGTGATCATCATCGGCACCGGCGCGGGCGGCGGCACGCTCGCGCACCGGCTAGCGCCCTCGGGCAAGCGGATTCTGCTTTTGGAGCGCGGCGGGTTCGTCCCGCGAGAGCGCGACAACTGGGACTCGCGCGCCGTCAACGTCGAGGCGAAGTACAACACGAAAGAAGTCTGGTACGACCGCAGCGGCGAGAAGCTCCACCCGCACACGAACTACTACGTCGGCGGCAACACCAAGTTCTACGGCGCGGCCCTCTTCCGCATGCGCGAGCGGGATTTCGGCGAGGTCAGGCACCGCGACGGCATCTCGCCCGCGTGGCCCATCTCCTACGCCGACCTCGAGCCCTACTACGCGCAGGCCGAGGCGATGTATCACGTCCACGGCAACCGCGGCGAAGACCCGACCGAAGGCTGGGCGTCGGGGCCGTACCCGCACCCGGCCGTCTCGCACGAGCCGCGCATCCGGCAGCTCGCCGAAGACTTCGCGCGATTGGGGTGCAAGCCCTTCCACGTCCCGCTCGGCGTCATGCTCAGGGAGAACGACCCGCGAAGCCGCTGCATCCGCTGCGGGACGTGCGACGGCTTCCCGTGCCTCGTGCAGGCCAAGTCGGACGCGCACGTCTGCGCCGTCGAGCCCGCGCTCGAGCACCCGAACGTCACGCTCCTGACCGGCGCGAAGGTCACGCGGCTCGACACGGACGCCTCGGGCTGCGCCGTCAAGGCGGTGCACGTCGAGAGGGACGGTGGCGAAATGGAAATCTTCTCGGCCGACATCGTCGCCGTCTCGTGCGGCGCGATTAACTCCGCGGCGCTGCTGCTGCGCTCGGCGAGCGACAAGCACCCGCGCGGGCTCGCTAATTCCTCTGACACGGTGGGCCGCCACTACATGGGGCACGTCAACTCCGTCATGCTCGCCGTCTCGAAGTGCCCGAACCCGACAGTCTTCCAGAAGACGCTCGCCGTCAACGACTTCTACTTCGGCTCGGACGACTACGACTACCCGATGGGCCACATCTCCTTCGTCGGCAAGCTCGACGGCGTGGCGCTCTCGGCGGGCGCGCCCAAGATTGCGCCCGGCTTCACGCTCGACATGATGGCCCGCCACTCTCTGGACTTCTGGCTCACGTCCGAAGACCTGCCCGACCCGAACAACCGCGTCACGCTCGACCGCGAGGGCAACATCGTCCTCTCTTACACGCCGAACAACCTCGAGCCGCACGAGCGCCTACAGGCGAAGCTAAAAAGCCTGATGAACCAGCAGACCAGGTGCCGGGAGCACGGCCACTCGTGCCACGTCGGCCTGTTTG
>DASPKR010000286.1:0-3243 GCA_035627975.1 Pyrinomonadaceae bacterium
TGGCGCGTCGCCTCCGCGGGCTCCGACGAGGTGCGCCTCTCCTACAAGGTCTTCGCCGACGACCTCTCCGGCACCTTCTCGCAGCTAGACGAGCGCCACGCCAACTTCAACGGCGGCTCCGTCTTCATGTACGTCGCGGGCCACAAGCAGGACGACGTGACTCTGAAGATACTCGCGCCGCGCGGCTGGGCCGTCGTCTGCGGCGCCTCGACCACCTTCGACCAGACCGAGTTCAACTTCCCCGACTACGACACGCTCATAGACACGCCCACGGAAGTCGCGCCCGGCCTCGACCTGACCTTCTTCCGCGTCGGCGACAAGAGCTACACCGTGGCCGTCCACGCCCTCGGCGAGCGGGGCGACCGCATGGACGACTTCGTCGGCCGCCTTGAGAGGATCGTGCGCGCGCAGATAGCGACGATGGGCGAGCCGGACTTCTCCGGCTACGTCTTCCTCTTCCACTTCGACCCCGAAGCGCGCCGCGGCGACGGCATGGAGCACCTCAACTCCACGCAGATAATCGAGACGGGGCCGATGGCCGACCGCGCCTTCTTCGACGCGGCGGTCTCGACGGCCTCGCACGAGTTCTTCCACGTCTGGAACGTCAAGCGCCTGCGGCCCAGAGGGCTCGGCCCCTGGGACTACACGCGCCCCGTCGTCACGCGCGGCCTGTGGATAGCCGAGGGGTTTACGAACTACTATGGCAAGCTCTTCGAGCGCCGCGCCGGCCTCCTCGACGACCAGGAGCTTTTCGACAGCTACGCGGGCGCCATCACCGAGGTAGAGAACGCGCCGGGCAACCGGCTGACGAGCGCCGTAGAGACTTCTCTGCTCGCGCCCTTCATAGACCGCGCCGTGCACGAGCAGCGCACCAACCTCCAGAACACTGTCGTCAGCTACTACCCGAAGGGCGAGACGCTCGCGGTCGTGATTGATCTACTCATACGCGCGCGCTCCGCCGGGCGCGCGTCGCTCGACGACGTGATGCGCCGCGCTTACGAAGAGTTCTACGTGAAGGCCGAGCGCGACAGCTATTACCTGCGCGGGCGCGCATACGAATTGGAGGAGTTCGAGCGGCTCGCCTCGCAGGTCGCCGGCTTCGACCTCACGGACTTCTTCAGGCGCCACGCGCACGGCGTAGAGCCCCCGCCCTACAAGGAGGCGTTCGCGGGCGTCGGCCTGCGCCTGGTGCGCGTGCCGGGGCGGTTCAATCTCTCCGCGCTCGGCATCACGCCCGACGACCCGAAGGAGACGAAGCGCCTGCGCGTCGGCTCCGTGCAGAAGGGCTCGCCGGCCGAGCGCGCGGGGCTGAAGGCCGGCGACACGATCACGCGCGCGGGCGGCGAGGCCCTCGCCGAGGGCGCCACGTGGGAGAGCGCCTTCGGCAAGTACAAGGCCGGCGAGAGCGTCTTGGTCACCGCCGAGGGCGCCTCGGGCGAGAGTCGCCCTCTCACCCTCACGCTCACCATAGGCGCCTCGTCGCGCACAGAGTTCCGCATCGAGAAGGACGACGCCGCCACGCCCGCCGCGCGCGCACTTCGGGAGGCGTGGCTCACGGGGAAGGACAGGCGCTGAAGGGCCGGAACAATCGAGCCGCCGCGCGCGTCTAAGCCTCCGACTGGCACCGGAGATTGTCGAGGCTTACACAGACGATGGGCGGAACAATCAGGAACCTCTTCTTAGCGTCCGTGCTGCTCGCTTTGTGCGCGACCGGCAGCATCTACTTCGGCCAGCAACACGCCGCGAGCGCCGCCGCCACCGCGCAGCAGCAAGCGAACCCCCTGGCTCAACAGTTCTTCGCAGAGCCCGGCGACGGCTGGGTGCTCGCGGGCGGCTTCCTCGTCCTGGTCGCCCTCGCCTTCGCCTTCGCGGGCGGCATGCTCTGGTTGCAGGAGAGGAAGGGCTGAAGAACAGAAGGCAGGAGGCAGCCGGAGAAAGCTTCCTGACTGCCTCCTGCCTTCTTCAAGGGATGATGACTTCGATGCCCTCGGGGGCCATCTCGAAGGTCATGGGCAGTTCGCCTATGAGCTCGCCGTCGGCCTGTACCTGCGCGTCGCCGGTGGCGCGCACCCGCGCGGCGCGGCGGAAGCAGACTCCCGCGGCCCCGTGCTCGGGCGCGCCCCCGCGCATCGCCCGGCCGAGCAGGTAGAGGTAGCGCAGGCGGCTCCGCGAGTTGATGACGCAGACCTCGAAGGTGTCCGCGTCGAGGCGCGCGCGCGGGGTGATGGCGAGCCCGCCGCCGTACCACGGCGCCTTGCCGATGGCCGCGTAGGTGGCGGGCAGGCGCTCTCCGCCGACCTCTACGGTGAAGACGCGCGGCCGCCAGTGCGCCAGATGCCCGAGGCCCGCGTACCAGAACGCCGCCTCACCCACACGCCTCTTCAGTCGCGGCCGGACGTGCCGCACGACGGAGGCGTCCAGCCCCACGCCCGCCATCATGAAGAAGTAGCGTCGCTCGCCCGTGCGAACGCTCGTCGCGAGGCCGAGCGTTATCCTGCGCGAACGGCCGCGCAGGAACACCTCGGCCGCAGCCGCGGCGCCCGCCGGAATCTTTAGCTGCCGGGCCAGCACGTTCGCCGTCCCCGCCGGCCAAGCCAAAAGCCGCGCGCCCGAGCCGGCCAACTCCTGAATCGCCTCGTGGACGGTGCCGTCGCCGCCGCGAACGACCACATCCCGCACGCCCGCGCGCACGGCGAGCCCGGCCAGCCGTCCCGCGTCGTTCGGCCCCCGCGTCCGCTCGACCGAGAGCGAGACGCCGCCCCGCTCAAGCCGCTCGCGGAACGCCCCGACCTCGCGCTCGCGCGCCGCCTCGCCCCCGCGCCCCGCGCCCGGGTTCAGGATGAGAACGGCCCTTCGCTTCTCACTCATGGCGAACACTAAAAGCAATCGCGGTGCCGCCAGCCGCCGGCCCGGGACCCTCGACGGCGCGAATGCCGCCCCTGCGCCCACAGCATCGTTTACACGACAACTGTCCGGCCGTGGTTGCCGGCTAAAGCGGAGGGCGCGGGCGTGCCTTGCGACTCGCCCGCGCCCGCTGCCGTAAGCGTCGGCAGTCACCCGCGCTATTCGAGCCTGTAGTTCGGCGCTTCCTTCGTGATGATCACGTCGTGGACGTGCGACTCTTTGAGGCCGGCGGGGCTTATGCGGACGAAGCGCGTTTTTTCCTGGAACTCGCGTATATTGCGGCAGCCCGTGTAGCCCATGCCGGCGCGCAGGCCGCCGACGAGCTGCGTCACCATGTCG
>DASPKR010000287.1:0-4420 GCA_035627975.1 Pyrinomonadaceae bacterium
TGGCCGGTCATCACCACGAACTGCGCGCGCTCGATGTTTTCAGCTTCCATGTCTGCCGGAGAAAGGAACGTCAGAAAGGTTCGCGAGACTTATACCACCAACCGCGCCCCGCCGTGAACGACTTCTTCACTCGCCGTACTCGCGCAGCTTCCGGTAGAGCGTGCGGGCGGAGATGCCGAGGACGGCCGCCGCGCGCTCGCGGTTGCCGCCCGTCTGTTCTAGCACGCGGAGTATGTGCTGGCGCTCTAGCTCTTCGAGCGTCGCTGGCGCGCCCGCGGCTGCGGCCGCGCCGGCTGCGGCCGGGGCGGCGCCCCCCGCGCCCCCACCCCCGGCGCGGAAGTTCGGGAGGATGCGCTCAGCCTCTATGTGGTCTGAGTCGGCGAGGGCCGCGGCGCGCTCGAGGGCGTTGCGAAGCTCGCGGACGTTGCCGGGCCAGTCGTACGCGGCGAGGCGCTCGCGCGCCTCCGCGCTCAGGTCGAGCGCGGGGCGGTTGAAGCGCTCGCGGAAGACGGCGAGGAAGTGCTCGACGAGCGCGGGCACGTCCTCGCGTCTGTGCCTGAGCGGTGGGACGTGCAGAGAGATTACATTCAGCCGGTAGAAGAGGTCTGCGCGGAAGCGGCCGGCTGTCACGTCGTCTGCGAGGTTGCGGTTCGTCGCGGCGATGACGCGCACGTCGGCCGAGCGGTCGCGCGTCGCCCCGACGCGGCGGTAGCGCCCCTCCTCGAGGAAGTGCAGGAGCTTGACCTGCGTCTGCAAGGGCATCTCGCCCACCTCGTCGAGGAAGAGGGTCGAGCCGTCCGCCGCCTCGATGAGCCCGCGCTTCGTCGCGGTGGCGCCGGTGAAGGCGCCGCGCTCGTGGCCGAAGAACTCCGACTCGAAGAGCGTCTCGGGGAGCGCCGCGCAGTTGACGGAGATGACGGGCGAGTCGGCGCGCGACGAGCGCGAGTGTATGAAGCGCGCGAGCACGTCCTTGCCCGTCCCCGACTCGCCGGTGATGACGACGGTGGAGTCGGAGCGCGCCGCAGTCTCGGCGAGCGCGACAAGGCCCTCCATCGCCTTGCTCTTGAAGACGAGAGGCGTGGAGTCCTCGCCCGACGGGCGCCCCACGGCCTCTCGCAGGCTCGCGTTCTGCCGCACTAGCCGCCGCTTCTCGTCGGCCTTGCGCACCACGGCCTCAATCTCGTCGAGCGTCGAGGGCTTCGTGAGGTAGTCGTAGGCGCCGAGCCGCATCGCCTCGATACCCGTGGGGAGCGAGGTGTCGGCCGTGAGCATGATGACCTCGGGCGGGTCTTCGAGCTTGCGTATCTCGCGCAGCGCGTCGAGGCCGGACATGCCGGGCATGCGTATGTCGAGGAGCACCACGTCGAAGTCGCTGCGTGCGAGCGCCGCGAGCGCCTCCTCGCCGGAGGCCGCGGGCGTTGAGTCGAAGCCTGTGCGAGCTATCTGGTCGGAGACGAGCTTGCGCAGCACGTCGTCGTCGTCCACGACCAGCACGCGAATTTTTCTGCTCATAGGGTCTGCGGCCGGAGTCCCCGTGCGAAGGGCAAGGTGGCAGAAAGCCGGGAGCGCATCTTATAGCTCAAAGGGGGCCGGGTTGTCACTGCTTTTCGGGCGTGCGGCGCGGTAGCCACAGACGGAAGCGGCTGCCCGCGCCCGGCTTCGACTCGACGGTGAGCGCGCCGCCCATCGCCTCGGCGAAGGTGAGCGAGATGGCGAGGCCGAGCCCCGAGCCGCGGCCGGGGTCTTTCGTGGTGAAGAAGGGGTCGAAGACGCGCGCCAGCGTGTCGGGCGGTATGCCCGGGCCGTCGTCGCGGACTTCGGCGCGAACGCGCTCGCCGTCGAGCGCCGTGGAGACTTCCACGCGGCCCCCCTCCGAGACGGCGTCGAGCGCGTTCGACAAGAGGTTGTCGAGAATCTGGACGAGCATCGCCTCGTCCGTGGCGACTTCGCCGGCCGCCGGGTCGAGGCTGGCCGTCACGGTGACGCCGCGCTCGCGGCCCCGCTGCTCGAAGAGGCGGGCCGTCTGCTCGACGATGCGGTTGAAGTCAACGGGCTCGCGACGCGCGCGCTTCTGCCGCGAGAGGTCTAATAGGCCCCGCGTTATCTGCTTGCACCGCAGCGCCTGCCGGACTATCTCCTCCTGGTAGTAACTGAGCCCGCGCTCCTCGGCCATGCGCGCCGTCCCCGCGTCTTCGCGCAGCCCGCGCAGCGTCGCCTCGGCGCAGGTCGTTATCGCCGCGAGCGGGTTGTTTATCTCGTGCGCGACGCCCGCGGCGAGCTGCCCCGTGGCCGCGAGGCGGCGCGAGCGCGCGAGCTGCTCCTGCACCTCCGCGAGCGTCGTTATGTCGCTCCAGGTGATTACGCTCCACGAGGAGGGGCGCTCCCCGCCCTCGGCCTCGCGCGGCCCCACGCCGCCCGTCGCCAGGTCTGTCAGGGGAGCGACGGAGACGAGGTAGCGTCGGCCGTCCTCTGCCTGTAGCTCGAAGGAGGAGGTGACGCGCGACCCGCCCTGCCGCATGTGGTAGGCAGCGGCGCGCTCGCCGAAGAGGCGGGCGAAGGCGTCGGCGCAGGTCATCCCCGCGACCTCCGCGGGCTGCAAGCCCATCATCTCGGCCGCGGCCGCGTTCGAGCGCACGACGAGCATACGGTCGTCGTGGACGATGATGCCGTCGGGTATGGCGTCGAAGGTCTGCTCCCAGACGCGGCGGGCGGCCGCGAGAGTAGCGAGAAGGCGCTCGTTGTCGAGCGCGGGCGCTGCCATCTCCGCGAGCCCTTCGAGGAGCCGCCGCTCCTCGGCGCTGAAGCGGTGAGCGGCGCGGTAGCCGACGACGACGACGCCCAGAGTCTCGCCGCGCGCCACGAGCGGGACGAGCGCGAGGTCGCGCACGCCCTCTGCGCTGTGCAGCGGGAACTCGCTCCGCGGCAGGTCGCCCGCGAGGCCACGCACCTCTATCAGAGTCTCACCGGAGGCGGCGGCGCGCTCGGCGAACTCGCCCCGGAGCGGGTTGACTATCTCGCCCGCGTCGGCCCGCAGCTTCTGGAAGCCGCTCATTGCGAGCCACGTGATCGTGCGCTCGGCCGCCGAGAAGCGAGCGATGCTCGCCGTGTCGGCCCCGACGGTGCGCCGTATGGTCTCCGCGATGTTTTGCAGGTTCGCGCCGCCGCCCCCGCCGCCGAGGTCGAAGACCGTCGGCCGGCCCGCCGCCGTGTCGTCACTCATCTCAGTCATCTCGCCCATATCTTGCCAGAAAATGGAGGAAATGGTGAGGGCCGAATTCGGGGCCGGGCGCCGTCGCAATTTTCTTTCACCTGTGACGGGCGCGTTCACGCGCGGCGGCGGGGCTCGCGAGCAGGCCCGCGCCTTTTCGAGGCACGCCGAGGCGGCACGCCCGTTGCCATCGCAGGCGGGCGGAGGGAAACGACCATGAAGCACGGAATTCAACAGGCGGGGCGGTGGATGTCGGAAGAGAGGAGGGCGGTCGCCCTTAAGAGGGTCGCGGAAGTCCTCGGGTGGCTGACGGCCGCGGCGCTCTTCGCCTTCGCGAGCCACGCGGTGCTCGCTCAGCAGCAGTCGGACGACGAATTTATTATCGAGGAGCGAAGGATGGAGATTGGCGGGCTGTTCACGGCCGTCAACCTCGAAGGCTTCGAGGAGACCTCGAAGGGCGTGGGCGCGCGCTTCGCCTACAACATCAACAGGAACTTCGCCGTTGACGCCGAGGCGAGCGTGATGCCTTCGGGCAGGTTCGGCAACCGCGCCTTCGGCGACAGGGCTCAAGGCTTCGTCGGCCTCAAGGCGGGCGCGCGCAACAGCCGGGTCGGCCTCTTCGCCAAAGCGCGGCCCGGAGTTATGTTCATAGGCGAGGTGACGTCGGGCTTCGACTGCGACCGCACGGGTTTCGGCCAGGTCTGCCGCCCCCAGCACAGCCAGTTCGCCCTAGACCTCGGCGGCGTCCTCGAATTCTACCCGACGCCCGGCACGATCATTCGCTTCGACGCTGGCGACACGCTCGTGCGCCTCCGCACCGCGAGCGGCTTCTTCGGCGGCCGCCAGTCCTCCACTGACCTCACGCACAACTTCCAGGCGAGCATAGGGTTCGGCTACCGCTTCTGAAAAAGGCGGCGGGCGGAAAGGGAGAAGGGTGACGGGAGGAAGCGTTCCCCCGTCACCCTTCTCCCTTTCGCCCGCGCCCTTCAGTCGGCCTTCGGCGCGGCAGCGCGGACTTCCGGCGTGACGCCAGCCTCGTACTTCTTAAAATTCTCGTTGAAACGGCGGGCCAGCTCCTGCGCCTTCGCGTCGTAGGCGGCCTTGTCCTTCCATGTGTTGCGGGGCGTGAGCACGTCCGAGGGGACGCCGGGGACTGAGACGGGCACGTTGACGCCGAAGAAGGGGTCGGGGCGCGTCTCGACCCGCGTGAGC
>DASPKR010000288.1:0-19824 GCA_035627975.1 Pyrinomonadaceae bacterium
CTCTCGGCGCTCGAGCCCTTCGGCGCCGGCTGGCCCCGCCCCGTCTTCGCCACGCGCGGGCTGAAGGTCATAGGCGAGCCGCGCGTCGTCAAGGGGCGGCACCTGAAGTTCCGCGCGCTCGCCTCGGACGGGCGCGTTCACGAGGCCATCTGGTGGGGCGCGGCCGAAGTCGAGACAGCAACGCCCCGGCCAGGGCAGAGCATCGAATTGGCCTACACCGTCGAGGCCAACTGCTGGCGGGGCGACACCCGCCTGCAACTCGTCGTCGAGGACTTAAAAGCTGAAAGCTGACCGCTGGGTGCTTCTTTCGTGATGCAGGAGATTCGAACGAGGAGGAAAGTTTCTGTTTTGGGGCTGCGCGCGGCGGCCCCGAAGGTCGTGCGCGTCGCGGCGCTCGTGCTCATCGTCGCGGGCGTCGGCGCGGTCATCGTCTCCTACCTGCGGCTGAAGGACAGGAAGGAGTTCCGACTGCGGCCCGGCGTCGCGCAGCTCTCCACGGAGGTCGTCGGCGTCATTGATAACCTAGAGCACCGCGACATGAAGGGCGGCAAGCTCCGCATGCTGCTGCGCGCGGCGCGCGACGTGAAGTTCTCGGACGGCCACCACGAGCTAGACAACGTCTATCTCGAAGTCTATCCCGAGCAGGGCGACCGCCCCGACAAGATAAGCGCGCAGCGCACACTCACGAACGAGGACAACACGCAGTTTTACTTCACGGGGAGCGTCCGCGTGGAGACGCGCGACCAGCTCGTCGTCAACGCTGACACCGTCGAGTACGACATGCGCACGGAGACGGGCGCGGTCACTTCGCCGGTCACCTTCGAGCGCGAGAACGTCGCGGGCCGCGCCGACTCCGCGACGGTTGACGCGCGCGCGCAGCGCCTGGAACTAAAGGGCGGCGTCGAGATAACAGTCCGGCCCGACGCGCCGAAGCCCGAAGGCGCGGAGCCGGCCGTGCTGCCGAAGGTGAACCTGCGGGGCCTGCCCGTCACGGTTAAGTCTGCGCAGGCGGCCTTCGACCAGAAGAAGCTGGAGATAGCCTTTTCGGGCGGCGCGACGGCCGAGCAGGGGCAGGACTTGATGAGCGGCGAGACGCTCTCGGGGCTCCTCAGCGAGCAGAAGCGCGTCAAGCAGATAGAGGCGCGCGGCAGCGCGTACCTGCGCACGCTCAACGAGGGGCGCGCCGCCGAGGTCTTCGCGGGCGAGATGTTCTTCTTCTTCGACCCTGAGCAGAAGCTCACGGCTGCGAACGCACTTAATAACGTCCGGGCGCGCACGCTCGACGCCGACGCGGAGGCACAGCTTAACGCCAGCGGCGCCGTCAACCTCGAGTTCGCCGTTCAGGGCGAGCGGAGTCTCTTGAAAGAGATGCGCGCGGGCGGCCGCCCCGTCGTCACGCTCGCGGCGCCGAAGTCGAAGGCCGGCGACCCGAAGGCCGCGAACAAGCGGTTGACGGCCGACGGCGTGCGCCTCTACTGGCGCGTGACGGGCCGCGACCTTCAGCGCGCAGAGGCCGACGGCAACGCCGAGCTTCTCGTCGAGCCCGTAAACCCCACCCCCGCGGCCGACAAGAAGATGCTCTACGCCGCGCGCTTCGACTGCGACTTCTACGAGGCCGGGAACCTCGCGCGCACCTTCACCGCGACGGGCGGCCCCAGGGCCGTCGTCGAGCCCTTGCAGCCCTCGGAGACGCGCGCTACGCGGACGCTCACGTCGCAGATGATGGTCGCGCAGTTCGTGCGCGAGACGCAGGACGTTGAGCGCTTCGACGCCAAAGGCGACGCGCGCTTCCAGGAGCGCGACCGCACGCTCACCTCGCGCGAGATGGTCGCCCTCTTCTCGCGCGCGACGCAGGCCCTGGAACGCGTTGACGCAAACGGCGACGCCAGGTTCAACGAGCTAGACCGCAACGGCCAATCGGACGTTATGACTTACACGGCCGCCGACGGGGTCGTGCGCCTGCGCGGCGGCGAGCCGACGGTCTGGGACTCGCGCGCGCGCCTCAAAGCCGCCGAGATTGATTCCGACACGCGCGCCCGAGTCTCCCACGGGCGCGGCAAGGTCTTGACCACCTACTACAGCCAGGAGCAGACGAACGGCGCCGCGCCCTTCAAGAACGTCAAAAGCCCCGTCTATATCGCCTCGGCCAGCGCCGAGTTCCAGCACGACGCGGGCGTCGGCGTCTATACAGGCAACGCGCGCGCATGGCAGGACGACAACTTCGTGCGCGCCGACCGCCTTGTGCTGCGCCGCGAGCAGAGGCGTATGGACGGCGAGGGCGGCGTGCAGAGCGCGCTCTACCAGGCGCGCCGAGCCGAGCCGGGCGGCGCGCGCACCGCCGTCCCCGTCTTCGCGACCTCGCGGCGCATCGCATACACGGAAGCCGAGCGTCTGCTGCACTACGAGGGAGACGTTGACATAAAGCAGGGGACTGAGCGCATCACAAGCCAGGTGGCCGACGTGTATCTCTCGCCCGGAGCCTATGAGGTCGAGCGCACCGTCGCCCAGCGCGAAGTGGTCGTCACGCAGCCCGGCAAGCGCGGCACCGGCGACTGGGCGCAATACACGGCGGCCGACGAGACGGTGGTGCTCACCGGCGCGCCGGCCCGCGTCGAGGACGCCGAGCGGGGGACTTCCGAGAGCCGGCGCATGACCGTTTACCTTCGCGAGAACCGCGTCGTCAGCGAGGCCGGCGCAGCCAGCCAGCAGTCAACCGGCCGCGTCCGCACGAGGCACAGGGTCAGAAAGCAGTGACGATGGCGACGGAGCAGGTGACAGAGTCGGCGGAGAGGACGGCGCGGGGCGCCGCGCCTTCCCGGGCGCCCGCGGCGGCGCCGTCAGCCGAGGCTCTCGCCGCCTCCGACCTCGTCAAGCAGTACGGCAGGCGCAGGGTCGTTGACGGCGTGAGCCTGCACGTCGAGCCGGGCGAGGTCGTCGGGCTCCTCGGCGCAAACGGCGCGGGCAAGACCACCACCTTCTACATGATAATCGGGCTTGAGCGGCCCGACGGCGGCCGCATCACGCTCGCCGGCCGCGACGTGACGAAGCTGCCGATGTATTTGCGCGCGCGCCTCGGCGTCGGCTACCTGCCGCAGGAGCCCTCGATCTTCCGGAAGATGACGGCGGCCGAGAACATACTCGCCGTGCTTGAGACGATGGGGCTCCGTAGGCGCGACCGCTACCAGCGCCTCGAAGAGCTTCTCGAAGAGTTCGGCATACAGCACGTCCGCAACACGCGCGGCGACACGCTCTCGGGCGGCGAGCGCCGCCGCACCGAGATCGCCCGCGCCCTCGCCACCGAGCCGCAGTTCATCCTCCTCGACGAGCCCTTCGCCGGCATCGACCCGAAGGCCGTTGACGACATACAGCAGATGATTCTCTACCTCCGCGGCCGAGGCATCGGCATGCTGATAACCGACCACAACGTGCGCGAGACTCTGGGCGTCACCGACCGCGCCTACATCATGGCCGACGGGCGCATATTCCGCTCGGGCGCGCCCGCCGAGCTGACCGAGGACGCGGAGGTGCGTCGGCTCTACCTCGGCGAAAAATTCAGGATGTGACGGCTGTGCGCGCGGCGGGGCAAATCGGTTATAATCAATCGCGCGGCCGCTTCGGAAGGCGCGCCGGACCGAGATTCATAAGCCGAAATTTTTAAGAAGTTAGTAGCTGGCAGGAGCATGTCGGTAAAGCTCACTACAAACCTTTCGCAGCGCCTCGTCCTGACGCCACAACTGCGCCAGCGCATCGAGATGTTGCAGATGACGTCGCTGGAGCTGAGCGAGCTCATACAGCAGCAGATGCTCGAGAACCCCGTGCTCGAGGAGGTGCAGACGCAGGAGGAGCAGCGCGAGATTGAGCGCGAGATAATTGACCAGCTCGCGGGCACGCCCGACGACGCGGTGCCTTTCGACGCCTCGGCGCCAGAATCGCTGAACGGCAACTCGACGGCCAACGGCGCGGGCGACGCCCCGGCGGCCGAGGCGGCTTACGACTCGGCGGATGGCGGCGAGGCTGCGGCGCCCGACGAGTTCGGCGCCGAGGCCGAGGCGCCGGAAAGCCCTTCCGACGCCTTCGAGGAGATAGACTTCGGCCGCGAGTTCCAGGACTACCTCGACCCCGGCTACAAGACGCAGGAGTTCGAGTACAAGGAGGATGCCCCCACCTTCGAGCAGTTCCTCACGCGCGCGCCCTCGCTCTCCGAGCACCTGACCTGGCAGCTACACCTGAACCAGATTGACGAGGCGCTCCTGCCCATCGCCGACTGCGTCATCGGCAACCTCGACGGCGACGGGCGCCTCAACGCTACCAACGAAGAGATAGCGGAACCGGGCGGCTGGCCCGCCGACAAGGTCGAGGAGGCGCGCCAGGTTGTCATGCGCCTGGACCCCGTCGGGTGCGGGGCGCGCGACGCGCGCGAGTGCCTGCTCGTGCAACTGGAGACGCGCGGCCGGGACGACTGCCCGCGCGGCGCCGACGCCTGTATGGCGGCCGCTCTCATCAGCTCGCACCCGCTCTCGGAGCTACAGCAGCACAAGCTGCCGAACCTGGCGAAGCATCTGGGAGTCGAGGTCGTCGAGCTAGTCAACGAGCTTCAGCACATACGCCGCCTCGACCCCTATCCGGGCCGCGCCTATTCGTCCGAGGAGCCCATACTCATCGTCCCCGAGGTCTTCATCGAGAAGGTTGACGACGAGTACGAGATTTACTTCGCCGACGACGGCGGGCCGCGCCTTCGCATCAGCTCGACCTACCAGCAGATGCTCGGCCGCCAGACGACGACGAAGGAGGAGCGCGACTTCATCAAGGATAAGATGCGCTCGGCCGTTGACCTCCTGCGCAACATCGAGCACCGCCGGCAGACCATCTACCGCGTCGTCGAGTGCATCGTCCGCCGCCAGCGCGAGTTCCTCGACAAGGGCGTTCAGTTCATACGCCCCATGATGCTCAAGGACGTGGCCGAGGACACCGGCATGCACCTCTCGACCGTGTCGCGCGTCGTCAACCGCAAGTACGCGCACACGCCGCAGGGCGTCATAGAGCTGCGCCGCTTCTTCACCGAGGGCATGATGAACGAGGACGGCGAGGAGGTCTCCACGCGCATCATCAAGCTCAAGATAAAGAAGCTCATAGAGGACGAGGACTCGCGCAACCCCATCACGGACGACCAGGTCGTAAAGATTCTGGCCGGGGACGGCATCAGGCTTTCGCGCCGCACGGTGGCGAAGTACCGCGACCAGATGCAGATACCCGGCTCGCGCGAGCGCAAGGCGGTGGTTTAAGGGCAGATGCCGGACGCCGGATGCTGAATATCGGTGAAGAGGCTTGGCCAGCATCGAGCATCTGACATCCGGCATCTGCCCCGAGAGTTTTAGCAGTCTAAATTCAGCCAAGCCGGTGCGGTCGGGAGAGCAGAGGCCATTCCCCCGTCCGCCCCTTCGCGCCGCACACCGGCGGAAAGGGTGTTTCATGGAGTTCGAGTACACGGGCCGCCACGTTGACGTGACGCCGGCCATACGCGCGCACGTCGAGGAGCACTTCGGGAAGATCGGGCAGTTGTTCGAGAATTCGACGACGGCGCGCGCACACGTCATCATTGACGTGGTCAAGAACCGCCACATCGCGGAGATACTCCTTCACTGGCGCGAGCACACGCTCACGGCCAAGGACACGAACGTTGACATGTACCAGGCGCTCACCCGCTGCATGGACAAGCTGGAGAAGCAGGCCGTCAAGCTCAAGAAGAAGATGATCGAGCGCAAGCAGAGCGCGACACCGCTCTCGGCGCTCGCCCCGCAGGCGGGGGCGGGGGCCGCCGCCGCGCCTGCGCAGGAGCCTGCGGCGCGCGGCCCGCGCATCATCACGGCGCGCCGCTACCGCGTAAAGCCCATGACGGCAGAGGAGGCCGCCATGGCGCTCGCCGACGACGGCGACCAGTTCGTAGTCTTCCGCGATTCCGACACCGACCGCGTGAGCGTCCTCTACAAGCGCAAGGACGGCAACTTCGGCCTCATACAGCCCTGACACGGGCCGCGAAAAAATCTAAGCCGAAGCCCCCGAGGAGAGATTCAATGCACAGAAGGAAACTCGCGGCCGCGCTCGTCGTCGTCGCCCTCGCGGCCGCGGCGGCGCGCGCGGCCGTCACCGCCTACGAGGCTGACACGGCGCACTCAAATGTCGGCTTCTCCATTCCCATCATGGGCGGCCTCTCGCACGTGCGCGGGAAGTTCAACGACT
The DNA here is from genome assembly GCA_035627975.1 of Pyrinomonadaceae bacterium. GTDB lineage: Bacteria > Acidobacteriota > Blastocatellia > Pyrinomonadales > Pyrinomonadaceae > QHXN01. The sequence goes on from DASPKR010000288.1 coordinate 6,238, forward strand.
TCTCAGTCCAGATAACCTACAACGACGCGGACGTGACCAAGTCGTCCGTCGTGGCGACGATTAAGACGGCGAGCATTGACACCGGCATCGAGCGCAGGGACGCGCACCTGCGCACCGCCGACTTCTTCGACGCAGAGAAGTTCCCCGAGATAACCTTCCGCAGCGCCCGCGTCGAGAAGAAGGGCAATGACTTCGTCGCCCACGGCACGCTCACAATGCACGGCGTCTCGAAGGAGGTGGCGCTGCCCTTCACCATCAACGGAGTGAGGAAGAACCCGAAGGACGGCAAGACCACGCTCGGCGTCACGGCGCGCACCACCCTCGACCGCCGCGACTTCGGCATATCCTTCAGCCGCCCCGACATCCCCGACTTCCTCGGCGACATGGTCGAGATTGAGCTAAACGTCATAACCCGCGCCGCCTCCCCGCAGCAGCAGTGAGGCGGCGCCGCCCGCGCCGCCCGCAGATGAGCAGCCCCGGCCAAAGGCCCTCGATAACCGTCGCGGAGTTCGTCGCGCGCAGCCCCGAGCGCCTGCGGCTCGGCTTCCTCGCGGGCGGGGCCGGCGCCGCGTCCCGCACGCTCGACACCCCGCGCATACAGAAGCTCGGCCTCGCGCTCGCGGGATTTACGCACTACGTCCACGCCGGCCGCGTGCAGATAGTCGGCCAGAGCGAGATACAGTTCCTCGGCCAGCTAGACCCTGCCGGGCGCCGCGGCGCCATCTCGAACCTCGAGCTTGAGAAAATCTCCTGCGTCCTCGTCACTAAGGGGCTCGACCCGCCGCCCGAGCTGATAGAGGCGGCCGAGGCCGCAGCGCTCCCGCTCATACAGACGCCGCTCGTCAGCTCCGTCGCCATCGGCGCCGTCACCGAGTATCTTGAAGAGGCGCTCGCGCCGCGCGAAGTCCGCCACGGCGTGCTGCTAGACCTCTACGGGCTCGGCGTGCTCCTCGAAGGCAGCTCGGGCGTGGGGAAGTCAGAGTGCGCGCTCGACCTCATCGTGCGCGGCCACCAGCTCATAGCCGACGACATGGTGGAGATTCGGCGCACGCGGCCGGGGCAGCTCATGGGCAGCGCGCCCGAGCTTCTGCGCGAGCACATGGAGATAAGGGGCCTCGGCATCCTGAATGTGCGCGAACTGTTCGGCGTCTCGGCCGTGAGCGGGCCGAAGCAGATCGGCCTGGGCATAAGGCTCGAGCGGTGGGAGGGCGCGGGCGAGGTTGACCGCCTCGGCCTCGACGAGCGCACGGTCGAGATACTGGGCGTCGCCGTTCCGCACTTCGTCCTGCCCGTCAGCCCCGGGCGCAACCTCGCCACACTCGTCGAGACGGCCGTGCGCGTGCACCTTCTGCGCGGGCGCGGTTACAATGCGGCCGAGAAGTTAGTCGCGCGCCACGACGAGAGGCTCGGGCGGGCGGGCGGCGGTTCAGGGGGCGGGGCGGGGGATGGCCGATAAGAGACGGGCCGGAAAGGATGGCGGGCGCGCCGGGGCGCCCGACGTTGTCATCATCACGGGCCTGAGCGGCTCGGGGATGTCCTCGGCCACGAACGCCTTCGAAGACCTCGGCTACTTCTGCGTTGACAACCTCCCGCTAACGCTGCTGCCCACCTTCGCCCGCCTCGTGCAGCCCGAAGACCACAACCGCCCCCACATCGAGCGCGCCGCGCTCGTCATCAACATCCGCGAGGGCCACTTCCTCCGCGAGTTCCCGGAGCGCCTGAAGGAGCTTCGCGACTCGGGCCTAAACGTCTTCGTGCTCTTCCTCGAAGCTTCGGACGAGGTGCTCGTGCGCCGCTTCAGCGAGACGCGCCGGCCGCACCCGGCCGACACCGGCGACGGCGTGCTCGAGTCCATACGCGGCGAGCGCGCCGCAATGGAGGAGATACGCGCGCTCGCAGACCAAGTCATAGACACCTCCGAGCACACAGTCCACACCATCCGGCGCCTTCTCATCGAGCGCTTCAATCCGGGGCAGGACGGCGCGCCGATGCGCGTGCACGTCCTCAGCTTCGGCTACAAGCACGGCTGCCCGCGCGACCTCGACCTGCTCTTCGACGTGCGGCACCTCCCCAACCCGTACTTCGTGCCTGAACTTCGCGACTACTCCGGCCACGACCGCCGCGTCGTCGCATACCTCAACAAGAGCGACGAGGTGAGGGAGACGCTCCGCCGCTTCACGGAGCTTATTGACTACCTGCTGCCGCTCTACCGACGCGAGGGCAAGTCCTACGTCACCATCGGCATCGGCTGCACGGGCGGCCGCCACCGCTCGGTGATGACTGCCAACCACATAGCGCGACACCTGCGCCGCCTCGGCTACGACGCGACGGCCGTGCACCGCGACGTGGGGAAGGCCAGGAAGAAGCCCGCGAAGAAGAGGGCAGCGGCCGAGGCCGGCGTCGTCGGCGCGAAGTGAGCGGGAAGGAGAATATGCCTGACAAAGCCAAAGACGAACCGGCGGCACCGCGCGTGGCCGGCGTCATCGTGTCGCACGGCCAGTTCGCCAACGAACTGCTCGCCGCCGCCGAGACCATCATCGGCCCGATCAAGCACATCACGGCCGTCTCAATCGGCTGGCACGACGACGTTGACGCCGCCAGCAACGAGATAGAGCGCGCCGCCGCGCGCGTCTCGGAGGGCGGCGGCGTGCTGCTTTTGACCGACATGTTCGGAGGCACGCCCACCAACATCGCCTCGATGTTCCTGAAGGACGGCGAGGTCGAGGTCGTCACGGGCGTAAACCTGCCGATGGTCATAAAGCTCGCGAGCCAGCAGGGCGGCGAGCCGCTCGCGGACGTGGCGCGGCTCGTGCGCGACCAGGGCCGGCAGGGCATCTACCTCGCGGGCGAGATGCTCGCCGGCGGCGCGAGGAAGGCTTGAGGGCGGCCGCGATGGTCGAGCGCGAGGTCAGAGTCGTCAACCGCCTGGGCCTGCACGCGCGCGCCGCGGCACGGCTGGTGCGGACGGCCTCGGCCTACGCTTGCGCGCTCCGCATCGAGCGCGAGGACCGCAGCGCCTCCGCCGACGCCAAGTCAATCCTGAGCGTCCTGATGCTCGCGGCCTCGCGCGGCACGCGGCTGCGGGTGACGGCCGACGGGGCGGGCGAGGGCGAGGCGCTCGGCGCCGTCTGCGATCTTATCTCAAGCGGGTTCGGGGAATCGGAAGAGTGAGCCGAAGGAAGAAGAGGGAGACGCGCTGGGGCGGCACCACCGTTTCTGACGGCGTGGCGGCGGGGCGCGTGCTGCGCGTCCACGACGGCGGCCGCCACAACATTTACCGCGTCACGCTGCGGCCCGACGAGGTCGAGCGCGAGGTGCGCCGCTACAGCGCGGCGGTGCGCCTCTCCCGCCGCCAGTTGCTCGCGCTGAAGAAGCGCGCGGTGCGGGCGCTGGGCGACGAGCACGCCTACATATTCGACGCCCACCTCCTCATGCTAGAGGACAGCAAGCTCAACGAGGACGTTGCGGCCATCATCCGCTCGGAGCGCGTCAACGCCGAGTGGGCCGTGAAGGTCGTCACCGACCGCGTGCTCGCCGTCTATGAGGAGATAAAGGACGACTACCTGCGCGAGCGAAGCTCCGACGTCGAGGACGTCGCGCGCCGCCTCCTCGTCGCCCTCTCCGGCGAGAGCATGTCGGGCCGCAACCTGACAGAAGACGCCGTCATCGTCGCGGAGGAGTTGATGCCCTCGACAATCGCCGAGCTCGACTTCAAGCACGTCAAGGCCGTCGTCACGGACGTGGGCGGCTGGACTTCGCACACGGCGATAATCGCGCGCGGCTTAGGGATACCGGCCGTCGTGGGCTTGCGCGACTTCTACCGAAGCGCGCGCACGGGCGACCACGTGATAGTTGACGCGCGCACGGGCGAGGTTGTCCTCCACCCCGAGCCCCCGACGCTCGAAGCCCTGCGGCTCGCTGGCGGCGAGCGCACCGGCTCCTCCGCCGCGGCGACGGCCGCGCCAGCCGAAGAGCTCCGCGCGCCGCTGCTTACGACTGACGGCGTCGAGGTGGTTCTGCGGGCGAACGTGGAGCTTCCGGTCGAGCACGAGTGGGTCGCGCGCTACGGCGCGCGCGGAATAGGGCTCTACCGCTCCGAGTTCCTGCTCGCCCACCGCGGCGCCATGCCGGGCGAGGAGGAGCAGCGCGGGGCCTACGAGGAGCTTGCGCGCGTCGCGGGAGACGACGGGCTCACTGTGCGACTGTTCGACCTCGGCGGCGACAAGAGCGGCGGCTACAGGCTCGAAGCCGGCGACGAGCGCAACCCCGCGCTCGGCCTCCGCGCCATACGCTTCACGCTCAAGAGGGAAAACCTCCTGCGCACGCAGGCCCGCGCCGTGCTCCGCGCCGCCGCGCGGGGCCGCGTTGACCTCGTGCTCCCGATGATCTCGGACGTGACGGACGTGAGGCGCGCACGACAGGTGATAGACGAGGAGCGCGCGCGTCTGGAAGCTGAGGGGCTCGAGTGCGGGCCCGTGAAGATCGGGGCGATGATAGAAGTGCCTTCGGCAGTCCTGACGGCCGAGAGGCTCGCGCGCGAGGTTGACTTCTTCAGCCTGGGGACAAACGACCTCGTTCAGTACACGCTCGCCGTTGACCGCGGCAACGACGAGGTGGCCGACTGGTTCCGCTCGCTCCACCCGGCCGTGCTCCAGAGCATCGCGCGCGTCATCACGGCCGCGCGCGATGCCGGCATCCCCTCGAACGTGTGCGGAGAGATGGCCGGCACGCCCGCCTACGCCGTCGTGCTGCTCGGCCTGGGCGCGCGCGAGTTCAGCATGGCGCCGCCCTCGATACCGCGCGTGCGGCGTGCGGTCGCGGGTGTATCGGCGCGCGACGCCGAGCGCGTCGCCAGCGAGTGCCTGACGTGCGGGACGGCCGACGAGGTTGAGGAACTCGTCCGCTCGCGCTTCGCGGAGCTTTGGCCCAGGCTTTTCCCGCCGGAAACCTTGCCTCGCCTAAAAACGAGAGAGTAGAATTCGAATTCGGGAACGGGGCCGTTTTCGTCGTTTCTTTTACGCGGGGGCGGGCTCGCCCGCCGCCCTCTACAGCCGCCAATGCCCGGCGGCACGGGGCGAGATCAGGAAGAGTGCTTTTATGAAAAGGTTCTTTTTTGCCGTCGTCGTGGCGCTCGCGTTCTGCGCCGCGGGCGCGCGCGCCGCTAACTGGCAGGCGCCCGGCGTGAGGGTCGGGCCGCTGGCCGAAGAGGTCGCGCCGGCCGCCCCGAACGGGGGCGCGGCCAAGAAGGACGAGAAGAAGGCCCCCGCGCCCCGCGAAATTAAGGGCGACCGCAAAGCGGCCGAGGCCAAGAAGAACTCGGCGCCACCCGAGAAGGCGGCCGATACGAAGGCGGGCGATTCTAAGACGGAGCAGCCCGCGCCGCTTTCGGCCTCGGCCTCGTCGGCAGTCCCGCCCGCCAGCCCCCCCGCCGCGACTAGCGACGCCCCAGATAAGCCGCGGGCCAACGCCGCGCACGTCCCCTTCGTCAACCCGTCCGGCTCTACCGCGAAGGAAGCAGTCGGCCCAGACCCGGCTGCTCCCTCTCACTCGAACAACCCGAGCACGACGACAGCCACTCCGTCGGCAGCGACCGCGGGCCCGGCCGGCCCTGCCGCTCGGCCGGCGGCGCCCCTCACGGCCGTCTATCGAATCGGCGTCGGCGACGTGCTCGACATACGCACGCTCAACGAGCAAGACCCGCGGCAGTCAACGCTATTCACCGTGCTCGCGGGCGGCGTACTCGACTACCCGCTACTGCCCGACCCCCTGACCGTCGCGGGGATGACGACCGAGGAGCTTTCGGCGCAGCTCGTCGCCGAGTTCCGGCACCGAAACATTTACGACCGCCCGCAGGTTCGCGTAAGCGTCCGCGAGTACGCGAGCCACGCCGTCCTCGTGAGCGGGCTCGCCAACGACCCAGGCACGAAGATTCTGAGGCGCGAGGCCGTCCCGCTCTACGTAGTCATCGCCGAGGCCCAGCCAAAGCCAGAGGCCGGCCGCGCCGTCGTCATATCGCACTCGACGGGCAAGACCACCTCCGTTGACCTGAGCGACGCCGCCGCCCTCAACATGCTCGTGCAGCAGGGCGACGTGATAAACCTTACGGCGCGCCCGCCCGAGTTCTTCTACGCGGGCGGCGAGATAGCGTCGCCGGGCCAGAAAGATTTCCACGCCGGGATGACGCTCACGCAGGGGCTGCTCGCGTCGGGCGGCGTGACGCGCTTCTCGTCGGGCCGCGTCCGCGTCTCGCGCCAGGGGCCGGACGGCCGCCTCGTCTCGACCGAGTACAACTTGAAGGAGATAGAGGACGGCCGCGCCCCCGACCCGCCCTTGCAGGCCGGCGACCGCGTCGAGGTGACGCGTAAGAAGTAGGCATCGGCGCCCCCGGCGCGGAGCGCCGCCTTCTTCTCTTGTCCGGCACAGCCGTGAGGCTGTATTATCCCGTCCGTCCGAGCCCAAGTTTCGCGCGACGGTCTCGTCGCCCCGGCCCGTCCCTGTGCCGGCCGATAACGTATAAGACATCAAAACCAAACCGCACCTTCCTGTCGGAGGATAAAACTTTGAGTAAGTGGAACCGCATCGGCGCGGCCGCGCTGTCCGCCGCGCTACTGTTCGCCCCCTTGACCGCCTTCGCCGCCCCCGCCCGCGCCCTCGCGGCGCAGCGCCAGGACGACACCCCAACGGACGCCGAGCAGGCGGTCTTCAATCGCGGGCGCGACCTCTTCTCCAAAGGCCAGTACGAGCAGGCGGCCGCGGTCTTTCGCGACTTCCTCAAGAGTAACCCCGACAGCTACGTGGCCGACCTGATGCTGCTGTGGCTCGGCCGCTCCTACATAGAGCTCGGCAAGCTGCGCGAGGCCGAGGAGGTCGCCCAGCGCCTGCGCGCCATGCAGGACACGCCGTTCGCGGACATCTACCAGAGCGAGCTGGAGAACGCGCAGCGCGAGGCCGCGACGAGGCCCGCGCCCGCCGCGCGCCCGACGCCCACGCCGCGCCCCGTCGAGGTTGCGCGTGCGACGCCTACGCCCGCCCCCGCTCGCAACAACGCCAACACGCGGCCGCCCGCCAACACCAACCTCCCGCAATCGCGCGAGATCGCGCGCGCCGCGACGAACACGAACTCCAACACGCCGACGCTGACGATACGCGGGGGCGGCGACGCCACGCGCCCGCGCAACGCAGGCCGCCAGTCACGGCGGGCCACGCAGCCCGCCACGACCGCGGCCACTCCCGTAGCGACGCCGACGCCGCGCCCGGTCGAGGTGGCGCGCGCTACCCCGACTCCCGCGCCCTCGCGCAGAGAGACTGCCGCCTCCACCGCCGCGGCCGCGCGCCCGTCGCCGCCGCCGACACCGACACCGACGCCCGTGCGCGTCGCCGAGGTGCGCGAGCAGCCTTCAGCGATGACGGCCGTCACCTCCGCCGGGCCGGATACGACGCAGCCGCAGGGCGGCTTCAGCATCACCGTCAAGCAGGTGCCTAACCTGCAACTCGCGCTCCGGCGCGCCGCGCTCGCCGCGCAGCCGGGGCAGGCGATACAACTCCCGCTCATCATAACTAACACCGGCAACAAGGAGGATCAGTTCCGCCTGGAGACCGACCTACCGGCCGAGTACCAGCCGACGTTCAGCCAGAGCGGCGCAGGCACCGACATGCCCATCTTCGTCACGCCGCAGATGGCTCGCGGCGCTAACCTTGAAGTCACGCTCAACCTGCGCGTCCCCGACAACGCGCCCGACAACCAGCAGCAGCGCTTCCTCGTCCGCGCCTCGTCGCAGGCCGACTCGACCGTGGCGAAAGTCTCGGACGCCTCGCTGACCGTGGTAGCCGCCGCGCTCGCGGCCGCGTCGAACGCGCTTCAGGAGTCGGTCATGCCCGGCGATACGTTCACGCAGCGCATAAGCGTCCGCAACCAGGGGAGCGCCACCGCGCGCGGCACCCGCGCCGACTTCGTCTTCAACCAGGACTTCGAGCTGGTGAGCGCCACGCCAGCGCCGATTAACTACGACCGCCCGTCGCGCACCGCCATCTGGTCGCTCGGAGAGCTCGACTCGCGGGACAACCGCGAGATAACGGTCACGCTGCGCGCAGTCCCCGAGGCGCTCGCCGGCCCCAACAAGCCGGTCGGCCGCGGCACGATGCGCACGCAGAGCCTCGTCATCCCGTCGAACTTCGACGGGCCGACCATATCCGTCGGGCGCGTCGCGCGCGCGCAGGTTGACTCGGTCTCCTCGGGCCTAACGGCCACGCCCGGCGACACCATCTTCGTACCCTTCATCGTCCGCAACCCGTCGAACTACCCCGAAGCCTTCGAGATGCGCATCACTGCGCCGGGCGCCCCGCCCGCGACCGTCTATGCCGACCTGAACGGCGACGGCCGCCACCAGGACGGAGAGCCGGCGGTGACGCAGACCTCCTCGCTCGACCCGCGCGGCGGGCAGTTCCCCGTCCTTCTGCGCGTGGACATACCGCGCTCGACGCCGGACGGCCAGCAGTTCGCCTACAACCTCGTCACGCGCGCCCTGAGCGCGACGGGGCGGGTGGCGAGCGAGGCCAACACCGTTCTCAGGGTCGCGACGCCGCGCGTGCGCGTGCGCGCCGAGCTAGGCAACTCGCAGCCGGCGCCGGGCGAAACGATCTTCTACCGCCTTGTGCTCGTGAACGACGGCGGCGGGCTCGCGAGGAACCTCGCCGTCACCGAGTACCTGCCGGACGCGCTCGAGTTCGTGTCGAGCTCGCCCGAGCTTAGCCTGCAAGACATGCCGGGCGGGGCGCGCGGCTTCGTGTGGCGGCTGAACGAGCTCGCGCCGGGCGACACGGCCGTGCTGCTCGTAACGGTACGCCTGCGGCAGAACCTGCCGGCCGACGCCGTCATTACGCCGCGCCACACGCTCACCTTCCAGGACAGCAACGGCAACGGCTACCACGGGCAATGAGCGAGGCCGCGGCCCGCGAGCTTGAGGGCGCGGAGGGCAACCCCGGAGAGGGGACTGCCCCCCGCGCCCCTCTTCACATGAGCGAAAGCCAGCCCGCCCCTGCGTCTCCGCGGGCAGAGACGGCCGCGCTCACGCCCGCCGCGGCGCGGCGCGTCACGACGCTCGTCATCGCGAAGGGCGCGCTCGACCTGCTCTTCGTCTCCGCGCTCGCCGTGGGCTTCAGCTATTTCGCCTTCCACCCTCACTTCCGCGGCTCGCTCGACCACGCCGACGCGCGCAGCGTCCGCGGCTGGGTCGTTGACCGCGCGCGGCCCGAGCGCCCCGTCGAGGTTCAACTCTACGTTGACGGCCGCTTCGTCGCGGCCGCGCTGGCCGACCGGCCGCGCCCCGACGTTCACGCCCGCGGCTACGCGCCCGACGAGCGCCACGGCTTCGTCTTCGACTTCGGCGACTCTTTGCAGGGCGGCGGCGAGCACGAGGCGAGGGTATATGCCGTCCACTCGTCCGACGACGGCGAGCGCCGCACGCTCCAACTCGTCGGCCGCCCGCTCCGCTTCGGCGCGGGGCCGGGGCGTTGACGACGACGATGCTGCCTTCAAACCGGCAATCTGTAATCAGCAATCAGCAACCCGGCGCACGCGCGCTCGCGGCGTGGGAGATCATCTCCGTCGTCTCCTCCGTCGTGATAGCCGAGTGGGTCGTCTTCGCGGTGGCGGGCGACAGCGCCCCGGCGCTCGCGTTCCCCGTCGGGAGCGTGCTCGTCTTCATGTTCCTCTCGCACCGCGCGCGCGGCGAGACGGCGCGCGAAGTGGGCTGGCGCATGGACAACTTCGGAAGGGCGGCGAAGTTGCTTCTCCCGCCGATGATCGTTTTGAGCGTCCCGCTTCTCGCCTTCGGCTGGCTCGCGGGCAACCTCGACCTCACGCGCTGGCGCGGGGGGCAGACCATCCTCGGCACGCCCGCGCTAGGGGCGCTCTGGGGCTTCCTACAGCAGTACGCCCTTCAAGGCTTCATCAACCGCCGCGCGCAGTTGCTTTGGGGGCCGGGCCGGAAGAGCGTGTTGCTCGTCGCAATAGTCTTCGCCCTCCTGCACCTGCCGAACCCGTGGCTCACGGCCGCGACGTTCGCCGCCGGCCTCCTCTGGGCCTACACTTACCAGAGGGCGCCCAACCTCTTCGCGCTCGGCCTCTCGCACGCGGCGATGACCTGGGTGCTCGTCTCGGCCGTCCCGCCGCAGGCGCTTCACAATTTGCGAGTAGGCTTTAAGTTTTTCCGCTGAAAGCAGTAGCGGCGCGGCCTAAATCATCTAAGTTTGAACAGCGAACACCTTTGGGCTGTACGTGTTCAACGGTGGTTTGCTATAATCCGCGCGCCGCGCTAATTGAGAGCAGGTCGGGCGGTCGCTGCCGCAAGCCCTTTACGGGGCGAGCGGGAGAGGAAAGTCCGAACACCAAAGGGCAGCGAGCCAGCTAACGGCTGGGCGCCGGGCGCCGACGGGGCTCGTGAGAACGGGCCGACCGGGCGCAGCGGCGACGACAAGTGCAACAGAAAACAGACCAGCCAGCGGGCCTCTCTTTTCGGAGGGGGGCGGCGGGTGATGGGTGAAATGGTGCGGCCCCTCGAGGGCTTAAAGTAAGAGCGCACCGGCGCGCGTGGCGACACGCGCGGCCAGGCAAACTCCTCGCGGTGCAAGACCAAATAGGGAGGCGGGCAAAGGGCGGCCCGTCCGAGAGCGCGCTCTTTTGAGGGCGCGCGACGCCTCCGGGTAGGTCGCTTGAGCCGTGCGGCGACGCACGGCCTAGATGAATGATCGCCACCCTCGCGCGCGCCCGCGCGCGACGGGGGGACAGAATTCGGCTTACAGACCTGTTCTCAATTAGCGCGGCACTAATCCCAGTGCCGGCACGGCTCCAGACCTCACAAAACGATGTCCCATCTCTCACCCCAGGAGAAACAGAGCATGGCGAACCGTAAAGGCGTCTTCATAGGCGCTTACGTCCCCGCCGAGCTGAAGAAGGCACTTCAGCAGCGCGCCGTCAGCGAACATCGCACGCTCTCGCAGGAGATAACACGCATACTCGAAGAGGCCGTCAAAGGCCCGAGGCTTCCCCCGAACTTCGTGGAGAGGCGCGCGCCCGGCTCAGGCCCCCGCCGCCGCAACTCCGACCCGCTCCCGCGCCGACGCAAAGACGACCTGCCCTACAACCCCGAAGGGCAGGGCTCCGGCGAGGGGTGAGCACGGCTTTAGAGTAGGATGGCCGAACAGAAGCTCGCCAGCAAGAGGGAGGTAATCGTGCTCGCCGCGGGGCTCATCGTGGGCTTCGTCGCGGGGTTCGCGCTGGCGAACGGGGTTAACCGCGGTGAGCACGACCGCCTGCGCGCCGAGCTGACCCGCCTGCGCTCGGGCGGCGCCGGCTCGGGCACCGAACCCGGCCGCCCGGCCGCGGCCGCAGACTCCGGCGACGCCACCGTCATCCCCGACCTCACGCAGGAGCAGCTCAGGAAGGCCGTCGCCGACGCCGACGCGCGCCCCGGCGACCTGGAGCTTCAGCGCACCGCGGGGCAGGGCCTCTACCTCTACGCGATGCAGAAGGGCGACGCCTCCATCCTGCCGGACGCCGCGCGCATACTCCGCCGCGCGCACGACGCAGACCCGAAGGACTACCAGCTCGCCGTCATAGCCGCGAACGCACACTTCGTCGTCGCGCGCAGCGGCGGCGACTCCGCGGCGCTCAAGTCCGCGCGCGAGCTTTACGAGGCCGCGCTCGCCGAGAAGCCGGACGACGTGATCGCGCGCACGAGCCTCGGCCTCACATACTTCTACGACCGCCCGCCGGACGTGCGCCGCGCCGTGCGCGAGTACCGCCGCGCCCTCGAAGTCAACCCGCGCCACGAGATGACTTTGCAGAGCCTCGCGGCCGCGCTCGTAGAGGCGGGCGAGCTCGAAGAGGCGGCGCGCAGGCTCTCGGAGCTTGAGTCGGTGAACGCCGAGAACTCGGAGCTTGCGAACCTGCGCGCACAGCTCGAACAGAAGCGCAACGCCGCGAGGGAGAAGCCTTGATGAAGTACCTGCTGGTTCTTGGCCTCCTCGCGCTCGTCGTCGGGCTTATCTACTGGCGGCTGCGCCCGTATATACAGATGGTGCGGCGCTTCCTCGGCGCAGTCCGCGAGGCCAACCGTGTGCGCGAGGCGGCGCGCGGCGACCTGCCGCGCCAGCCCACGCGGCGCGCCTCGCATGCCGACAGGCTCGTGCGCTGCGCCTCGTGCGGGACCTGGCTGCCCGCGTCGCGCGCCGTGCGCCTCGGCTCCGCCAACACGACCTTCTGCTCGCACGCGTGCCTCGAACGCTCGGCCGACGCCCCGCGCAAGGCGCGCAAGTCCGCCTCCTGAAACCTCACCGACAGCGAAACTGTTATCGGGCCTCGGCCTCTTCGGGGAGGGCGTTGCCGGCCTCGCGTATGGCGCGGTCGGTGTCTGTGAGGGAGAGGACTATCGTCCCGGCGACGAAGAAGACGATTAGCGAGAGCAGCGCGTAGCGGAACGAGCCGGTGCGCGCCACCACGACGCTGAAGACGAGCGGGCCGAGCCAGGAGGTGCCGCGCTCTGAGACTTCGTAGATGCCGAAGAAGGATGCCTCGCGCCCCTCGGGTATCATGCGCGAGAAGAGCGAGCGCGAGAGCGCCTGCGACCCGCCCAGGACGACCGCGATGAAGGCGGCCATCACCCACGCCTGCCGCCTCGTCTCGAAGAGCGCGAACGCGTAGATGACGATGCCGGCCCAGATGACGAGCGATAAGAGTATCGCCCGCTTCGTCCCCGTCAGGCGCGCGACGCGTTCGAAGAGCAGCGCCCCGCCGATGCCCATGAACTGAACGAAGAGGAAGATGCTGAGCACGAAGGCCGGGGCGTCGGGGTTGTCGAGCCCCCCCGCGAACAGCTCGGCCGCGATGAAGACGGCCGCCGAGCCGATGACGGTCTGTATGCCGTCGTTGTAGAGCAGGTAGGCGACGAGGTACTTGAGCGTGTGCGGGAGCCGTCGCAGCTCTCGGAAGGTCTCCGTTAGCTGCGAGAAGCCGACGGTCAGGTAGTTCTTGCCGGGCGGCAGTTGCCTCGCCGGAGCGCGCTGCCTCAGCCGCCTGAACGCGAGGAAGGCGAAGAAGCCCCACCACACTCCGGCCGAAAGAAGCGACAGTCGGACTGCCAGGCCGCTCGCCTCGCCCTCCGTGTAGCCGTAGGGCGCGAGCAGACGCGGCGCGACTCCGACCATGCCGAAGTTGACGGCGAGCAGAAGGCCGCCGCCCAGGTAGCCGAGCGCGAAGCCGCGGCTCGAAACCTTGTCGCGCTGATCCTCGGTCGTAATCTCCGGAAGGAAAGAGTTGTAGAGGACGACGGCGCCGCCGAAGCAGAGGTTGGCGACGACGAAGAGCACGCCGCCAAGAATGTATAGCTTCCCCGTCACGAAGAACAGAAGGCACGTGGCCGCCACGCCCGTGTAGCAGAAGGCGGCCATCAAACGCTTCTTCATGTGCGAATAGTCCGCGACGGCGCCGACTACGGGGAGCAGCAGGACTTGCGAGCCTACGGCGACGGCGACGAAGAGCTGGTAGAAGGACTGCGCCGTCACTGAGCCGAGCGGGCCGAGGTCGAGCAC
>DASPKR010000289.1:0-4177 GCA_035627975.1 Pyrinomonadaceae bacterium
TCGGAGCTGTTCACCAGCGCCGCCCCCGCCTGCTGCGCGCCAGTCGGGCCCGTGTTTGAACTGACCATGTCCATTGCCAGCCGACTCATCACTAACACCGCCGAGTTAGTTGCACAGCCCGGCGGAAGGTTTCAGAAAAATGTGGCCGAAAAGGGCACAAAAACGGGGCGCGGGCTAAGGCCGCGCCCTGAACCGGCGCTCGGGCCTGTTTTTTGGGCTATTCCGGGCGGCGGGGGCCGCGCTGGCGCTCGACGAGGAGGCTGTACTTGAGCGTGAGGTCGTCAATCTGCCGCCTGAGGCGGGCGCGCTCCTCCGGGGCGCTCGCCGAGCCGAGCGCGGAGCGCAACGCGTCAATCTCCTTCCGCAGGGTGGCCTCTTCGGGCAGCACGCCCGCGTTCTTCAAAACGGCGTAGCCGGCGCGCAGCTCCTCCGGGGTCGAGAAGTATGCTTCGAGGTTGACGGGGCGGCCCTCGCCTTCGAGCCGGTCGAACTCGCCGGCGCGCATCGCCTCGCGTATCTTCTGCTCAACTAGCTTGTCGAACACCGACGCTCCCCTCCCTTGAGGATTTCCCGGCCATCATACCACGCGCGTTTTCCACTTTCCTTTACGGAAGACGTAGGCGCTCACGACCGCCAGAGTCGAGAAGGCTATGGTCGCGGCGAGGAAGTTGCCGCGCGGCCCCATCCCCAGCGTGAACGAGAGGAAGTAGGCGAGCGGCAGCTCCCACAGCCAGAAGACGAAGAGGTTTATGACGGTGGGCGTCCAGGTGTCGCCCGCGCCGTTGAACGACTGCGTGAGCACCATCCCGTAGGCGTAGAAGAGGAAGCCGCACGCGACTATGCGCAGGCACTCGACGCCGTATCGGTGCGCGCCCGCGCCCGCGGCGTGCGTGAAGAGGCCGACTATCTGGTCGGCGAAGAGGATGAAGAGCAGCCCGACGACGCCGAGGAAGCACATGTTGTAGAAGCCCGCCGCCCAGACGGCGCGCTCGGCCCGCTCGGGCTTGCCGGCCCCGAGCGACTGCCCGACGAGCGTCGCCGCCGCGTTGCTCATCCCCCACGAAGGCAAGAGCGCGAACATGATGATGCGGAAGCCTATGGTGTTGCCGGCCACGGCCTCGCTCCCGAAGCTCGCGACGAGGCGCGTCAGGCCTATCCAGCTCGCCATGCCTATGAAGACCTGGAAGGTCGCCGAGCCCGAGAGGCGCACGAGCCTGAGCATCACGTCGGGCTCGACGCGGAAGTGCCTGCGGGCGAGGCGGACTCGCCCGCCCGGCCTTACGAGCCGCGAGAAGGCGTAGAGCGCACCGGTGCCGCGGCCGATGGTCGTGGCGACGGCCGCGCCCGTCACGCCCATCTCAGGGAAGGGGCCGAGGCCGAATATCAGGCACGGGCCTAGAGCGATGTTGATGGCGTTGCCGAGCCACAGCACGCGCATCGCTATCGCTGCGTCGCCCGCGCCGCGGAAGACGGCGTTTAAGAGGAACAGCATCACGACCGAGGCGTTGCAGCCGAGCATGACGCGCGTGAAGTTGCTGCCCGTCTCTATGACGCCGGGCGTCGCCCCCATGAGCGCCAGCAGGCGCGGCGCGAGCACGACGCCCGCCACGCCGAGCACGACGGAGACGATGACGCCGAGCGCGAGCGTCTGCGCCGCGGCGCGTGCGGCGCCTTCGGGGTCGTGCTCGCCTATGCGGCGCGCGACCATCGCCGTCGCCCCTATGCCGAGGCCGATGGCGAGCGTGTAGATGATAGTGAGCATGGACTCGGTGAGGCCGACGGTGGCGACCGCGTCCTCGCCCAGTCGGCTGACGAAGAAAACGTCGGCGACGGCGAAGACGCTCTCCATGAGCATCTCCAGAACCATCGGGATTGCGAGCAGGAAGATGGCGCGGCCGATGGGGCCTTCCGTGTAGTCGTAGCGCGGCGAGGTGCCGCGCACGGCCTGCCAGACGGCGCCGAGCAGGCCCGGCCCTTGCGCCTCCGCGGGCGGAGTCTCAGCGGTCTCAGTCGAGTCAGGCATTATTCGTCTCAGTCAAACGGCAAGGCGAAGGGCGAGGCCGAGCGGGCAAAATAGCGCGCGCACCCTTATACGCTCAAACCGCCGGGCGGTTTCGCGCTCAGCAGGCATGGCGAGCGGGCTCGGGCAGCGCCGGCTTTTAAGCGCCGGCGCTGCCCGAGCCCGCGAGTCTTTCAGTCCGCCGTGCTGACAATCTGCCTCAGCCGATTTTCACGCCCTCGACGATGCTCATCATTGATTCGGTCGGGATGACGCGGGTGAGGCGGAAGCCTGCGTCGGCGTAGAGGCGCGCGTACTCCGATTCGGTGCGCTCGCGCCCGCCCGTCATTATCATCATGTGGACGTCCATGTGCTTCGAGAACGAGGGGCCGTCGCCCTCGGGGACGACCGCCTCGACCAGGAGGAGTCGGCCGCTTTCGTGCATCGCGCGGTGGATGTTCTTGAGAATCACGCCGGCACGGCGGTCGTCCCAGTCGTGTATGATCCACTTGAGCAGGTAGGCGTCGCCGCCTTCAGGCACCGACTCGAAGAAGTCGCCGCCCTCGGCCTCGCAGCGCCCGCCCAGGCCCTCCGCGGCGAGGCGCTCCCGCGCCGCGTCGGCCACCTCCGGCTGGTCGAAGACTACGCCCGACAGGTGCGGGTTGGCCTTCAGTATCGCCGCGAGCAGTTGGCCGTGGCCGCCGCCCACGTCAACCACCCTTTTCATCCCGCCGAAGTCGTAGGCCCTGACGACGGCCTCGGCCGTGGCCGCGGACATCTCCGTCATGGCCTGGTTGAAGGGCTCGGCCGACTCGGGGTGCGCGGCGTAGAAGGGGAAGACCTCGCTGCCGTTGGCGTGCGCAAACGCGGTCTCGCCCGTGCGGACTGTGTGGAGCAGCTCGCCCCACGCCCTCCACGAAGGCCCCTCGACCATGTGAATCGCCATGCTGCGCGCCGAGCCCGGCCCCGTGCGGAGCGGCTCGCTCAAAGGCGTCAACCGGAACCGTCCTTCGGCGTCGCGCGCGAAGACGCCCACGCCCGCGAGCATCCTCATGACCCTGTAGAGCGCTGCCTCGTCCGCGCCGCACGCGCCCGCGAGCTCGACGACGTGCTTCGGCCCCCCGGCGAGCAAGTCCGCCACGCCGAGCCGTGCCGCCACGTAGATCGCCTGCGACACCCAGTAGCCGCTCACCATCTGCGTGAGCGCCACGGCAGGCGGCACATCCTGAACCTGTTGCGTATTCTCTTCCGTTTCCATAATCACCGTTGACATATCCCCCCGTCCAAAAAGTTTTTCCGCCCGCCAATGACCTAACGCGAGAAACTCGGCCGGGCCGAGTCAGCGGGCCGTGACTTTTTTTGCGAGGCGTTTGACGCTCGGCCCCGCGTTGCGTCATCCTTCCGCGCATGAGCAACACGGCGAAGGAAGTGGCGACTCTCGGGGCGGGCTGTTTCTGGTGCGTCGAGGCGGTGTTCAAGGAGCTGAGGGGCGTCGAGTCGGTCGTCTCCGGCTACTCCGGCGGCGAGACGGCGTCGCCCACCTACGAGCAGGTCTGCACGGGGACGACGGGCCACGCGGAGGTCGTGCAGGTCACCTTCGACCCGTCGGTGGTCTCCTTCGCCGAAATCCTCGAAGTCTTCTTCAGCGTCCACGACCCTACGACCCTCAACCGGCAGGGCGCAGACGTCGGCACACAATACCGCTCCGCCGTCTTTTATCACTCTCCGGAACAGAAGGAGACGGCCGAGCGTCTAATCGCCGGGCTTGACGCGGCCGGCGCCCTCGGCGCGCCCGTCGTCACGGAGGTCACGCCCTTCCGCGAGTTCTACCCGGCCGAGGATTATCACCAGGACTACTTCAAAAACAACCCTTCGCAGGGGTACTGCCGTGTCGTCGTGGCGCCGAAGGTCTCGAAGTTCCGCAAGAAATTCGCCGCGAAGCTGGCCGCCGCCGGTGCGCAGCCGCGCGACGACGTGAACCGGGCGCTCGGCGTCGGCCAGGGCCACGCGCCGGGCCACGGCCAGAATGTCGAGGTGAAGTACAGCGGCCCGGACGGCGTGATGATCGACGTGTCGCAGACCGGCTGGGTCGGTACCTCGCCGTTGGTGCGCGAGTAGCGCCTCGGCCGCCCCGAAGCTGGCCGTGCACCCACACGGCCCCGCCGGACAGCCATCCGG
>DASPKR010000290.1:0-5877 GCA_035627975.1 Pyrinomonadaceae bacterium
GGCCGCCGCCTGCTCTCCCTGCACCGGCTGCTGCTCGCCCGCGGGCTGCTGCTCGGCCGTCTGCGCCAGAGCGGGGTCGGCGGGCGGGGCCTGCTTCTGCTGCTCGGCGCGGTGGCGTTCGAGCGCGGCGTAGTGCGCTTCGGTGTTGGGGTCTTCGCGCGAGCCTATGAGGTATATGAGCAGTACGACGAGCAGCGCGGCGGCGACCCCGCCCCCGGCGAAGAGCAGCCCCTGCCACGAGCGATACCATGGCTTCGGCGCGGGCATCTGTTCGAACATGCGTTTTACTCCTGTCGGAAAAGGGAAGGGAGGGCGAGCGCCCGCCCTCCACTTTTAGACGCGCCGGGGGCGCGGGTTGTTCCCTCAACTTCGGCCCGCGCTCACTTGCCCGGCTTCGCTATCGCGTACAGGTGCTTCTCGCCGCGGATGAAAATCTTGCCGTCTGCTATCGCGGGCGAGGCATAGACGGGCTCGGCGAGCGAGTTCGTGCGGATAACTTCGTGCTTGGGGCCTGCCTTGATGAAGAAGGTGTCGCCGTCCTCGCTCGTCAGCAGAATCCTGCCGTCGAAGGCGACGGGCGAGGCCGTGAAGGTGGCCGGGACGGGGACGCGCCCGCCCTCGTACTTGACCTCGCCGGTCTTGGCGTCGAGGCAGGTTATCATGCCCTTGTCGGTCATAAGGTAGAGGTAGTCGCCGTAGAGGATCGGCGAAGGCACGTAGGCAGTCCCCTTCGAGTAGCGCCACGCGATGTCGGCGTCCTTCAATTCGCCGCTCGCGCCTAAGCGGATGGCGAAGGCCGTCTTTACGGGGTAGCCGGCCGAGACGATGACCATGTCGCGCGAGGCCGTGGCCACGGGCGAGGGGATGGCGTTGCTCTCCACCCCCTTCGTGCGCCAGAGCTCCTTACCCGTCGCCGGGTCGTAGGAGATTATGAACTCGGTGCCGTTCGTCACGAGCTCGGTGCGCTTGCCGGTGTTGACGAGAATCGGCGTCCCCCAGCTCACCTGAACCTTGCGCGGCGTCTTCCAGACTTCCTTACCCGTCTTCTTGTCGAGGCCGACGATGAAAGACTTCTCGCCGTTCTCCTCGTCGGCCTGCACGATGACGAGGTTCTCGTAGAGGACGGGCGAGATGCCTGCGCCCATCCCGACTGTGCCGATCTTCCCGGCGTCGTACTTCCACGCGAGCTTGCCCGAGTAGTCGTATGCGTAGAGCCCTTCGGCGCCGAAGAAGGCATAGACCATCTTGCCGTCAGTCGCGGGCGTCGAGGCCGCGTAGGAGCTCTTGCGGTGGCGGTCGTCGTAGGGCGTTCCCTCCCAGGCCGTCTGCTCCCATAGAATCTTGCCGGTGTCGCGGTCGAGCGCGATGACTTTGAAGGCGTGCTTGCGGTCTGCGCCGACGCTGTCCGGGTGCTTCCACTCCTTGCCCTCGATCAGGTGAACGGCGGCCTTCGCGCCCGGCACGACCGGCCCCTCCACCGCCGTCGTCAGGAAGACTCGCTTGCCCCATACAATCGGGCTCGAATGGCCGCGGCCCGGTATGGGAGTCTTCCAACGCACGTTCTTCGTGTCGCTCCACTCCTCGGGCAAGTCCTTCTCGTCCGAGATGCCGGCGCCGCCGGGGCCGCGCCACTGCGGCCAGTCCCCGGCGGACGCGGCGGAGAAGGCCGCGCAGGTGAGCAGGAAGGCGAGTAAGGCGCGGGCGATTCTTCTTGACGGTCTCACTGTTCGGGTTCCCTTCGGGTTAAAGAATTTTGCCTGGCGGCCCTCGTCGTCGGCGCGGCGCGGCCACACGACCGCCCGCGCCCGAAAATTTAGACCGCCGTCCACAATTTGGTATGCTTGAAGAGTTCGCCACGCGTCTAAAAACAAGTGCGGGCGCGGGGGCGTATTTATAACCCGGCGCGTGCGGAAAGCAAGATAAATCTTTAGCGGCCGCCGCGGCCGGGGGATTCTACAACGCGTTGAAACGTAAGCGGGCGCGCGCGGGTTTCTTTTTACACGATTTTTACAACAAACGCGGCCCGAGTCGTCATAATAGCTCGTTAAATTCATGGCGGGGCTTCCCGCAATCCGACCCGAAGAAATCAAAGTGCAAACCCGAGGACTGCATGCAATGAGAGCAACCGTCTCAAGCGCGCGCGCACTACTCGCCGCGCTCCCCCTCCTGCTCGCCCCCGCGCCCTCGCGCGCCGCCGACTGGGCCGAGTGGCGCGGCCCCGAGCGCGACGGCGTCTCGCACGAAAAGAACCTGCCGTCGAAGTGGTCGCCGGCCGGTGAGAACCTCGCGTGGCGCGCGCCCTTCGGCGGGCGCTCCACCCCCGTGGTCGTGGGCGACCGCCTTTACTTGCAGAACGCCGCGGGCAAGGGCGCCGAGATGCAGGAGCGCGTGATGGCGCTCGACGCCAACACGGGCAGGGTCATTTGGGAGCACAAGTTCAACGTCTATCTCTCGGACGCCCCGCCGCACCGCATCGGCTGGGCTTCGCCGGCCGCAGACCCCTCGACGGGGAACGTTTATGCGCACGGCGGCGGCGGCACTGTGCTCGCGCTCTCGAAGGACGGAAAGGTCTTGTGGGAGCGCTCGCTCGGCGAGGACTTCGGGTGGCTGACGACGCACGGCGGGCGCACCATGTCTCCCGTAATTGACGGCGACCTGCTCATCATCACCGGCGTCGCCTTCAGTTGGGGAAGCCAGCACCGCGGCATGCACCGCATGATCGCCTTCGACAAGCTCACTGGCGAGGTGGTCTGGACGAGCGCGCCTGGCGGGCGCCCCTACGACACGACTTACGCGCCGCCCATCATCGCAGACGTTGCGGGCACGCGGCTGCTCATACAGGGCGGGGCCGACGGGATGGCTTACGCCGTCAAGCCGCAGACGGGCGAGCCGGTCTGGCGGGCTCATGTCTCGCAGCGCGGCATCAACACCGGCGTCGTCGTCAAGGGGACGACGGCGATACTCACGCACAGTGAGGAGAACTTGGAAGGCAGCGAGATGGGGATGATCGCCGCCGTGGACGCCACCTCAAAGGGCGACATCAAGAAGGAGCAGTACAAGTGGAGCCGGCTCGGCTGGCAGGGCGGCTTCTCTACGCCGGTGCTCGACGGCGACCGGCTTTACCAGGTTGACAACGGCGCCAACCTCGGCGCCTTCGACGTCGCGACGGGCAAGCAACTCTGGCTACAGAACCTCGGCACGATCCAGAAGGCTTCGCCCGTGCTCGCCGACGGCAAGCTCTACGTCGGGACAGAGAACGGCAAGTTCTTCATCATCGAGCCGTCGGCCACCGGCGCCAAGATTCTGGACGAAGACCAGCTCGGCACAGAGGCGCAGCCCGAGGCCATCATCGCCTCCGTCGCCGTCTCGAACGGCCGGATCTTCCTCGTAACGGACACGGCGACTTACTGCATCGGCAAGAAGCACTCCGCCAAGTCGTCCGCCGCCTCGTTCGAGAAGTTGACCCTCGTCGTCAGTTCGCAGCGGCCCCAGAACCTGACTAATGCGGCCGTCGCTCATGTGCAGGTCGTCCCCGCGGACGTGATGATAAGGCCGGGCGAGAGCGTGCGCTTCCGCGTGCGCCTCTTCGACGAGCGCGGCAACCTTATACGCGAGGAGAAGGGCGCGACGTGGTCGCTCGACAAGCTCGACGGCAAGGCCGAAGCCAATCAGTTCACCGCGACTGCCGGGGCGACCGCGGCGCAGGCCGGCGAGGTGCGCGCGACGGTCGCGGGCGTGACGGGGGCGGCGCGCGTGCGCGTAGTCCCGCCGCTGCCGTGGTCGGAGAACTTCGACTCGTCGGAGGTGAACACCTTCCCGCAGCACTGGACGAACACGGGGATGAAGTACATCGTGCGCGAGGTCGAGGGCAGCAAGGCGCTCGTCAAGACCGTCGAGGGCTCTTCGCTCCTTACGCGCGCGCGCGCCTACATGGGCTTAAGCGACCTCCACGACTACACCGTGGAGGCGGACGTGCGCGCGACGGAGAAGCGCCGGCAGTTGGGCGACGCGGGCGTCATAGCGCAGCGCTACGCCCTCGTCCTCTTCGGCAACTCGCAGAAGCTCGAAATCTCGCCGTGGCAGCCCGAGACGGCGCGCGTCGCCAGCGTCCCGTTCGCGTGGAAGCCCGACACGTGGTATCGCTTGAAGCTGAGGGTCGAGAACCTGCCGGGCGGGCGCGTGCGCGCACAGGGCAAGGCCTGGCCCGCGGGCGAGGCGGAGCCTGCGGCGTGGATGGTCGAGCGCGTTGACCCCATCGGCAACCGGCAGGGAAGCCCCGGCATCTTCGGCAGCGCGCTCACGGCCGAAATCTTCTTCGACAACCTGAAGGTCTATCCCAATAAATAAGCGACGGAGCAAAAGATTAAAGACGTGACCAACGAAGCCAACACGCAAGCCCCGCAACACGAGGGGCCGACCCCGGAGCGGATATTCCAGGCGCTCACGGCCTACCAGGCGACGGCCGCGCTCAAGGCCGCAATCGAGCTGGACATCTTCACGGCCATAGCCGAAGGCGCGACGACGGCCGCCGAGATCGCCGAGCGCTGCGGCGCGGCCGAGCGCGGCGCGCGCATACTCTGCGACTACCTGACCGTCGGGCAGTTCCTGACGAAGCAGGGCGGGCGCTACGGCCTTACGCCCGACACGGAGCTTTTCCTGACCCGACGCTCGCCCGCGTACCTCGGCGGCATGGTCGAGTTCCTGTGCGGCCCGCACCTCGTCGGCGCCTTCCAGGCGAACTTCACCGAGAGTGTCCGCAAGGGCGGCACGGCAATGCCGGAGCAGGGCTCGATGACGCCCGAGCACCCGATGTGGGAGGACTTCGCGCGCAGCATGGCGGCCATGATGCACATGCCGGCGGAGGCGATAGCGGGCATCGTCGGGGCCGAGGGGATGGAGACGTGCAAGGTGCTCGACATCGCCGCGGGCCACGGCGTCTTCGGCGTCGCGCTGGCGCGCCACAACCCGCGCGCGGAAGTGTATGCCGTGGACTGGCAGAACGTCCTGCCGTTCGCCCGCCGCACGGCCGAGGCGGCGGGCGTGGCCGAGCGGTTCCACGAAATCCCCGGCTCGGCCTTCGACGTGGAGTTCGGCGACGGCTACGACCTCGCGCTCCTGACCAACTGCTTCCACCACTTCGACAAGCCGACCTGCGTCGCGCTGATGCGGAAGGTTCACTCGGCGCTCAAGCCGGGCGGCCGCGCCGTAACGCTCGAGTTCGTCCCCGACGAAGACCGCGTCACGCCGCCCGCCGAGGCGGCCTTCGCGCTGATAATGCTCGGCACAACCCCCTCGGGCGACGCCTACACCTTCGGAGAGTTCGACGCGATGTTCCGTGAGGCCGGCTTCGCCCGCAGCGAGATAATCGCCGTCCCGCCGCAGCACGTGATCGTCTCTTACAAGTAATGACAGAGCACAAGGAACCGTCAATGAGATTTCGCAACAACGCCACCCGCCTCGCGCTCGCCGCGGCGCTGGTCTCCGCCTTCTGCCTCCTGCCTTCCGCCTTCCCCGTCTCCGACCCCGGCACGGGCGACTGGCCGATGTGGGGCGGGACGCCGGACAGGAACATGGTGACGAAGGCGAAGGGGCTCCCGGCGAGCTGGGACGTGAAAACGAGGAAGAACGTCAAGTGGGTCGCAGACCTCGGCTCGCAGACCTACGGCAACATCACTGTCTCTTCGGGAGTCGTCTTCGTCGGCACCAACAACGAGGGCAAGCGCGACCCGAAGATAACGGGCGACAAGGGTGTGCTCATGGCCTTCGACGAGAAGACGGGCGCCTTCCTGTGGCAGGCCGTGCACGACAAGCTCGCCGCTGGCCGCGTCAACGACTGGCCGTTCCAGGGCATAGCCTCCTCGCCGCTCGTCGAGGGCG
>DASPKR010000291.1:0-4730 GCA_035627975.1 Pyrinomonadaceae bacterium
GTTGTCGGAAGTGAAAATGAAGACGGTGTTGTCGAGCCTGCCCGTGCTTTCGAGCGCGTCGAAGAGCTTTTTAACGCCGCGGTCTATGGACTGCACGGACTCTACGACCGAGCGGTAGTCAGACTCTATGCGCGCCAAATCTTCCGCGCTGAAGCGCGGGAGTTTCCTGACCCATATGGGCTTGTCCGACACGTCCTCCTCGTCGAAGTTCGGCGGCTTGGGGAGCGGGAGCGTGGAGAACTTCCCGCGATCGGCGGCCGACGGCGTGTAAGGGTCGTGCGGGGTCGGGGGCGCCACGTAGAGGAAGAAGGGCCTGTCTGCCGGGGCGGCCATGATGAAGTCGTCGGCGCGGCGAAACAGGTAGTCCGTGACGTACTCCGTGCGATACCTCTTCACACCTCCCTCGTTCAAGTGGTAGGCGTTGAAGTTGGCGGTGCCGGCCGGGTCAATCCACGCGCGCCACTCGTCCCAGCCGGGCGGGACGTGCCACCAGACGAGCCGGTAATCGTTCAGATACTTCCCCATCAGCGCCGTGCGGTAGCCGAGCCTTTGGAGCCACACGGCGAGAGTCTCGGCGTCGCTGAAGGCCGTGGCGCCGCCGAGCGGGGCGTGGTTGCCGAGCACGCCCGTGTTGTGCGAGTAGAGCCCCGTGAAAACGCCTACGCGCGAGGGGCAGCATGTCGGCGTCGTGACGTACGCGTTCGTGAAGTTGACGTTGAGGAGCGACTTCGTCAGCGGCATGTGCTGAATCGTGCTGCGGGGTTGATCGTCCGTGACGACGAGCACGACGTTCGGCCTCTGGGCGGGCGCCGCTGCGGCGAAGGCGAGAATGAGCGCTAGGGGGGCAAGATACTTCATCTGTCTGTCACCCACAGAGGGATCCACGCCGGGGGGCCGGCGGCTTCCTGCGGTTCGATTTATGAAGGGAAGGGGCGGCCGAGGCTTCAGCGGTCGCCATCGTCGGATAATCTCAAACGGGCCGTGAGGGACTCGAACCCCCGACACCTGGTTCCGAAGACCAGTGCTCTATCCAAACTGAGCTAACGGCCCGGCGCTGCCGCGACCCGAACCCGTCCGCGGCGCGTTTAAGAGTAGCACAGGCGCTCGGCCGTCGTTTAGTGGGCGGGCGCGGGCGACAAAGGACCGGCCGGCGCCGCCGCGCTGCGGCCGTGGAACTCTCGGCGGATGAAACGAACTAGGTTGTTAATCCGCTCGGCGTCGAGGCGCTTCTCGAAGGAGGGCATGCCGTCGCCGCCCTTGCGAATCTGCTCGGCGAGGTGCTCGTCTGAGTCCTTCAGGCCGTGCTCGCGCAGGCTCAGGACTTCGAGCTTCTTGCCGTCTTCGAGATCTACCATGCCGCCCGTGCCGTCCGTCTTGTGGCAGCGCGCGCAGAACTGGGAGAAGTCGCCCGCGGCGCGCGCGAGCTCGTCCGGCGTCGCCGTGGCGGTCGGCGCGGGCGTGGGCGCGTTCGCCCCGGCGCGCGCGTTCGAGTTCGCAGTCTGGTTGGTGTTGGTGGTGGCGTCGCCGCCGCAGCCGGTCGCGTAGGCGGCGAGCGCGGCCGCCGCCAGCGCGAGTTTCAAGGATTTCATGCGCAAGAAAAGTCTCCGTAAAATGTGGTTCGCCAAGAGCGGGAAAAGCCGGGCGAGTATAACTTACGCGGCCTGTGCGTATCCAGTTACTCAAGCGAGACGACCCACTCGGCGACGGCGCGCTTCTCGTCTTCCGTGAGCTTGCGCGCGAAGGAGGGCATGCGCCGTTCGAGGTTGTAGCTGGCGGGGTCGTGGAGTATGCGCACGATGTCCTCGACGGTGCGCTGCGGCTGTTTGGAGACGCCGACGAGCGGCGGGTTAACTCCCATGCCTTCGCCGCGCGGGCCGTGGCAGCGCGCGCAGTTGCGCGTGTAGGCTTCGGGCGGGGGCGCATCAACGGAGTCTGTTGACGAAGGGGCTGCCGTCCCCGCTCCCGAGTCGCGCGCCACACCGCCGCGCTTGAGGGGGACGAAGGGAGAGCGCCGGAACTCTTCCTCCTGTCTGGCCTGCTCCGCGAGCCGCCCGCTCACGCGCGGGTCGAGCGAATCTTCGTTCAGCGCGACGAGCGTCATCGCCGCGACGAGCGCGAAGGCGGAGGCGAAGCCCGCGAGGCCGAGGGCGCGTGAGAGTCTCCGGTTCGAGGTCGCCGTCTCGCGCCTGCCGAGGAAGGGCAGAAGCGCGAGCGCCGCGAGGATCAATGCGGGGGCGACGAGCGCGACCAGCGAGGCCGTCGTCTTCGAGAAGTATTTAAGAAGCTGAAAGAGCCATAGGAACTGCGCGCCGGGGCGCGGGACGTAGCCTGCCGGCGCGGCCTCGGCCGGCGGCCCCAAAGGCGCCGGGAACTTCGACGCCCAGAGCGCGAGAGCGAGAAACACCGCGCCGGCGACGACTGCGTTACGCGCTAGCTGCGCGCGTACCCAATCGCCCCCGCGCGGCCGCTCTGTCACTGCGCCGCCCGGGCCGGGCTCGCGCGCGACGAAGAGGCGCGCGAAAGTTATCAGGAGTATGAGCGCCGGGATTACGAGGGCGTGCAGGGCGTAGAGGCGCGAGACGGTGAGCGTCGAAATCTCTCCGCCGCCGAGCAGCCACGCCCGCGCGCGCCCTCCGACCAGGGGGAGGCCCGCCGCGAGGTTCTCGGCGACGCGCGTGCTGTAGAAGGCGCGCGCGTCCCACGGCAGCGAGTAGCCCGTGCCGCCGCCCGCCATCACAAGCCCCAGCAGCAGCACCGAGGCGGCCCAGCCGAAAGGCTTGCGGCGGTGAGCACCGCGCCAGAACGACTGCGCGAGGTGTGACAGGAGGGCGAGCGGGAGAAGTTGAGAGGCGTACAGGTGAAGCGCGCGAACCCACGGGCCGCTGTCGAGAACCTTCTCGACGTATGCGACCGTCGCGTGCGCGCTCTCGGCCGAGGGGACGTAGAAGAAGGCCAGCAGCAGCCCCGTCGTGAACTGCACGGCGAGCAGTAGCGCGACGACGCCCGCCGT
Organism: Pyrinomonadaceae bacterium; assembly: GCA_035627975.1. Taxonomy (GTDB): domain Bacteria; phylum Acidobacteriota; class Blastocatellia; order Pyrinomonadales; family Pyrinomonadaceae; genus QHXN01. The sequence goes on from DASPKR010000291.1 coordinate 3,011, forward strand.
CGTCCTCATCCATGCCGACACGCCCGCGCCGGGCTCGTCAAGCAGGTTGTCGAGCGCGAAGCCGAAGCCCGTGCGCACGCCCGCGCTCATCCCGGCACCCGCCCCGCTTGTTGTTCTTCGCCGGAGGGCGCGAGCAGGATTTCGAGGGCGCCGCCGTTCGTGCGCGAATGGAGGCGCGCGAGGCCGTGCTCGGCCGGGCCGCCGAGGCGCGCGCCGTCGGGGCCGAAGCGGCTGTCGTGGCAGGGGCATTGGAACTCGCGCCGCTCGGCGCTCCACTCCACGTCGCAGCCCTCGTGCGGGCACGACGCCGAGAGCACCCGTCCTCCCGCCCCCGGCAGCACGAAGACGGTCTGCGCGCGCGTCGAAGCGCTCCACCCGCTCTGCTGCTCGAAGAAGACTTCGCGCCTCAGAGGCTCGGCGCCCGAAAGCTGCGCGACGTTCCCGACCTCGACCCATCCGCCCGCCGCCGCCTCACCCGCGCGCGGCCGCAGCAGCCTGTAGGCGGCCGCGAGCAGGGAAGCCCCGGCCGAGCCGAAGACGAGGGCCGGCAGCCACAGAAGAATCCTCCGCCGGAGCGGCTCGGGCAGTCGCGCGGCGCCGCTGTGCTCGCCTTCGTTACCGTCTAAAGTCGGTTTCGTCATCGCCCGTCGTGGCCTCGCGCCGCGTTTGCAATCTACCGCCGTACGAAGCACAATAAGCGCGGATCGGCGGGCGCCCATTCTACCCGATTTAAACGCCTACTGAAGAAGCCATCAAACTCCCTGAAAATTCCCTAAGGAAGTAACACCCATGAGCACGGACAACGAGCAAGTAGGTGCGGGGCGCCCGGCGCTCCGCCTAGCCGACAAGGCCCCGCGCGCGGACGAGGAGCCGGAGCAGCGCGCCGCCCTCCCGCGCCAGTTCGTCACCTTCACCTTCTACAAGGCGAGGCCCGAGTGGCGCTCGCTCAGCGCGGCCGAGAAGGATGAGGCCAAGCGCGAGCTTGTCGGGCTGTTCGGCTCGTACCGGCGCGACCTGCTCATACACACCTACTCGATTGTGGGCCTGCGCTCGAACGTTGACTTCATGGTCTGGCGCATAGGCTACTCGCTCGACCCGTTCCAGGAGATGTCGGCGCGCATAAACGGCACGGCGCTCGGCCGCCACCTCGACGTGACGCAGAGCTTCCTCTCGATGACGAAGCGCTCGATGTACATAGACAAGGACAACCCCGAGCACGTCGAAGACCGCCTGCACATCATACCGGGCAAGTCGAAGTACCTGTTCGTCTACCCGTTCGTCAAGACGCGCGAGTGGTACGCGCTGCCTGTCGAGCAGCGGCAGGAGATGATGGACGAGCACATCCGCGTCGGCTCGAAGTATCGCTCCGTGAAGCTGCACACGACCTACTCCTTCGGCCTCGACGACCAGGAGTTCGTCGTCGCGTTCGAGACCGACACGCCCTCGGACTTCCTCGACCTCGTGCAGGAGCTGCGCGAGTCGAAGGCGAGCCGCTACACGCTGCGCGACACGCCCATGTTCACCTGCCGGCAGCGCACGCTCGCGGAGTGCCTCGAAGCCCTCGGCTGACGGGAAAGAAGAGACCGAGCGCGGAGAGCAGCTATGAAGACGGGAAAGCCTCTGGGTTGTTTCTCCGCGTTTCTCTGCCTGTGCCTCATCTCGCTCTCACTCTCCGCCCAGACCGACGCGAAAGTTTCCTACGAATACCTCTGGTACGAGG
>DASPKR010000292.1:0-2437 GCA_035627975.1 Pyrinomonadaceae bacterium
GGCGCGCTCGAGCGCGGCTACCGGACGGGCTACTCGGACGGCTACCAGTCGGGCTGGGCCGACCAGTTGAGGCGCGCGCCCGCGGACTACCGCAACAAGGCTGACTACCGGAGCGCCGATCGGGCTTACATCGCCGCCTACGGGTCGCTCGAGGACTACAGCGACGGCTACCGGCAGGGCTATGAGGTCGGTTACGAGGCGGGCTACAGCCGCCGCGGCTTCGACTCGTCCTTGCCTTCCGGCGGCGTTACGCGCAGAGGGCCTGCGCCCGCGGGCGACGCGGCTCGTGCTAACCCGGATGACGAAGAGGGCGAGGAGAGCAGCAGCGCGCCTCCGACGCGCAGGGGCGGCGGGGCGGCGGCCGTGCCTTCAGGTACCATGCTCGTCGTCGAGCTTCTCAACCGGCTCTCGACGGACGTGAGCCAGCGCGGCGACCGCTTCGAGGCGCGCGTCGTCGAGCCGGCCGAGTTCGAGGGCGCGACCGTGGGCGGGCGCCTCGCCGCCGTGGAGCGCGCGGGCAAGGCTAAGGGGCGCGCGCTGCTCCAACTCGACTTCGACCAGATAAGGATGCCCGGCGCCGCGGACTGGGCAGAGTTCAGCGCGCAGGTCGTAGAAGTCCTCCCCTCGGGGGAGACGGGCGCGGGCGAGGTTGACGAGGAGGGCGGCGTTCGCGGCAAGAGCACGACGAAGGAGGACGTGGCGAAGGTGGGCGGCGCCGCGGGCGTCGGCGCTATCATCGGAGCGATAGCCGGCGGCGGCAAGGGCGCGGCCATCGGCGCTATCATCGGCGGCTCCGCAGGCACAGCCGGCGTTATGACCCAGCGCGGCAAAGACATACGCTTCGAGCCCGGCCAGCAATTCCGCATACGCTCGACCGGCCCGCGGTAAAACAGGCGGTAGCCCGTCCGTGTTACTACGCCCTCCCTGGCGGCCGGGCTACCGCCTTGAGCTCTACTGTGATCGTTACTCTCCTGACAGACTTCGGGACGGCGGACTACTTCGTCGGGGCGATGAAGGGGGCGGTGCTCGCGGTCAACCCCGGCGCGAAGCTCGTTGACATCACGCACGAGATCCCGGCGCACGACGTTGAGGCCGGCGCCTTCACTCTGCTCGCCGCGCAAGAGACCTTCCCGGCCGGCACAGTCCACTTAGCTGTCGTTGACCCCGGCGTCGGCTCAGAGCGGCGCCCCGTCGTCGTCGAGGCCGCGGGACATCTCTTCGTCGGCCCCGACAACGGCATCTTCGGCTACATCTACGAGCGCGCGGGGGGCTGCCGCGCCTTTCACTTAACGAATCGGAGCTACCGGCGTCAGTCCGTCAGTTCCACCTTCCACGGGCGCGACGTGTTCGCGCCGGCCGCGGGCGCGCTCTCGCTGGGCGTGCGGCCGGAAGAGCTCGGCGAAGAAGTCACGGACTTCGTGCGGCTGCCGCTCGCGGCGCCGAGGCGGGCGGCCGACGGCTCCCTCGAAGCCGCGGTCATACACGTTGACCACTTCGGCAACCTCGTCACCAACCTCACGCCCGGAGACCTCGCGGGCGCGCGCTTCGACGGCGACGTGCGCCTGCTCGTCGGCGCCCAGGAGGTCACGACGCTGCGCGGCTTCTTCGCCGAAGAGCGCGGCGAGGCCGGCGCGCCCTTCGCCATCTGGGGCAGCGCCGGCTTCCTAGAGGTCTCGGTCTTCCGCGACTCGGCGGCGCGCCAGCTCGGGGTGCGCAGAGGGCAGCCGGTCATCGTCGCCTGGCCGGGCTCAAAGACGCCCCACCCCTCGGCCCGCTAGTTGGAACTTTAACCCGCCGTTTGCTATCTTCAACTCACTTTCAGAACCGAAGGAACGGAAGCGAAATGGATAAAGTCGAAGGCAAGTCGGCCGCGGCCGCGAAGGCCCCGGCGGGGCTCGAGGGCGTCGTGGCCGCCGAGTCGTCCATAGGCGACGTTGACGGCACGAACGGCGTCCTGATCTACCAGGGCTACGACATACACGACCTCGCCGAGCGCTCGACCTTCGAGGAGACGGTCTATCTGCTCTGGCACGGCCGCCTGCCGAAGCGAGAGGAGCTTGAGGCCCTGCGCGGCGAGCTGGCCGCCGCCTCGAAGCTGCCCGAAGAGGTTATCGCGATCCTGCGTAGCTTCCCGCGCGGGGCGGAGCCTATGGGCGCCCTTCGCACGGCCGTATCCGCGCTCGCCTTCTACGACGAGGGAGCGCGCGACCTCTCGCGCGGGGGCGCGCTGCGCTCGGCGACGCGGCTGACGGCGCAACTGCCCGTCATAGTCGCCGCCTTCGAGAACATCCGAAACGGCCGCGACCCCGTAGAGCCCAAGCCCGGGCTCGACATCGCCTCCAACTTCCTCTACATGCTCCGCGGCGAGACGCCCTCCGAGCGCGAGGCGCGCGTATTCGACGTGTGCCTGATACTGCACGCAGACCACGAGCTGAAC
>DASPKR010000293.1:0-11201 GCA_035627975.1 Pyrinomonadaceae bacterium
TATCCCGCCCACGCGGGAGTACCGGCACACGCTGAGCACTCTGGTAGGCGGCCTTGTCGGGCAGGGCTTCGTAATCCTGCACATATCCGACTACACCGACCTCGACCCCGACCCGAACGCCGAGCCGGGGACGTGGGATCATCTCATTTCGGTCGCGCCGCCGTGGCTCAGCTTCTGGGCCTCCTACCGCCCTGGAGTGTTGTGAGGCAGAGGGTATGGGGATACGCGAGATAATCGAGGGCCTGCTCGGCTTGAAGGAGCAACGCCAACTCGGTCGGGCGCGTGAAGAGCCCGAGGCCGCCGCGCGCGACCTCGTGGAGGAACACTGCAAGGCGCGCGCGGCCGGCCGCGGCCACACGTCGGCGATTGATGAGGCGGCCGAGCGCCTGAGCGCCCTAGAGCGAAACCTCAAGCAGGTGAGGGCCGAGTTCGAGCAGGCCACGGCCGGACCTGAGCCGGAGCCGTTGGAGCTGACGGAGCTTGTGCTCAGGAAGGTGAGGGAATCATTCCCGGCCGAAGAGCAGGCCGAGGCGATAAGCCTGCTGGAGAAGCGGTGCGGGCGGAACCTGCCCTACTTAGAAGACTCCGACGCGCGTGGCCTCGAGCGCGTGCGTCTGGCCGTTGTGAAGCTCTCGGGCGGCAGTTTGGGAGAACTAGAGCGGCAGGTGGAGGTGGCGAAACAGGACTGGCGCGACGTGCTCATACTGGCCGAGAGCCCGGAAGCGGTGAGGGAGGGCCTTTACAGAGTCATGGAGGAACTCGACGCGGAGACTCGCAGCGAGGTGTTGGAGCGCGACCGGCAGCAGTACGAACGGTGGCTGCGCGGGGGCGGTGAGCCCGAAACGCCCGGCGTATGATGACGGCATTTTGTAGAGGGCTTAAGTATGGATGGTAAGCGTGAGCTTCTTCGTCATTTCCTCGCGGCCCTCGCGTACCGCACGCAGAAGGCTCTGCGCGGCGCGCCCGAATCCTTCTATTCATTTAGCGCCGCCCCGGCGGTTAGGACTCCGCTCGAGCTCGTCAGGCACATGGAGAGCGTGCTGGGCTACGCGCGCACTTTCTTCGTCGGCGGCGAATATGATCAGGAGCCGCTCGCGGATTTCAAGTCCGAGGTCGAGAGGTTCCACAAGACCGTCGAAGAGTTGGCGCGGCACCTCGAAAGCGGCACGCCGCTCCGGGGCATCGGGCCGGAGCAACTCCTACAGGGGCCTTTCTCCGACGCCATGACCCACGCCGGCCAGTTGGCGATGCTGCGCAGGCTGGCGGGCTCTCCCGTGCCGCCGGAGAACTTCGTCTATGCCGACGTGCGGCCGGACAACTTGGGCCCCGACCAGCCGCCGCCGGCGAGGCCGGGGGGGAAATACAGCGGTTGGACAGAAGAGGAACTAAGTCGGTCGGGCGCGGCCGACGGCTCTCGAAACCAGGGCGGGTGAAAAATGCTTTTACTGAAAAGGCTCGGCAATGTTCTCTGCGCGGCGGCGCTCGCCCTCTGCGCCTTCGCGCACGTCGCGCCCGCGCGGCAGTCGGCGGGCGAGCCGCAGTCCGGGGACGAAGAAGTCCTCAGGATCAACACGGAGCTTGTGCAGACCGGAGTCACCGTCTTCGACAGCCGGGGGCGCTTCGTTGACGGGCTGAGGAAGGAGGACTTCGAGCTGCGCGTTGACGGCCGCCCCGTCCCCATCTCCTTCTTCGAGAGCATCGTGGCCGGGAGCCTCAGAGACCGTCTGGCCCGCGCGGCCCGGGAGGACGGGCCGGCGGCGGCCGCTTCCGCGGCCGCGCCTGCGCACTCCTACCGCCAGCGCACCGTCGTCTTCTTCATAGACGACCGCCACCTCTCGCTCGACAGCGTCTCGCGCTCGCGCAAGATGCTCCTCGATTTCATTGACAAGGAGATGGGGCCAAACGACCTGGTCGCCATAGCCTCGTCGAGCGGCCAGATAGGCTTCCTACAGCAGTTCACCGACAACAAGGACGTGCTGCGCGCGGCCGCGGGGCGGCTCATGCCCGTCCCTTACGTCGTGACCGACTACGGGCGCAACCCCGGCGCCCCTCTGACCGAGTACATGGCCCTGACCATAGAGCGGAGGGACGACCCCAACGTCTTCGAGTTCTATGTCCAGGACTGCGTGAAGTATGCGCCGAAGGGTGCGACCCGCCAGGAGCGCGGGGGGATGCGCCGCCAGTGCGAGGTGGAGGTCACGAACCGCGCCCGCCAGATTCTCATACAGGCCGGCATGGTCACTTCCGCCACGTACCATTCGCTCGAAAGCCTCCTCAGCCACGCCGGGAAGATGCCGGGCAGCAAGCTGGCCTTCTTCATCTCGGACGGCTTCTTGCCGGACGCGGGGCCGCGCGGCCCCGTGGGGAGCGATAAGCTCGGGCGCCTTACTGACAAGGCGCGGCGCTCCGGCGTGGTCATATACACGATAGACGCCCGCGGCCTTATCTCGGGCGCTCTCGACGCGGCGGGCAGCGTGCCGTTCGACCCCGACGGCAGGCTGGAGAACGCCAACCTGCGCGAGATCGCCGCGTCGCAGGACGCCTTAAACGCACTCGCCGAGGACACGGGCGGGCGCGCCCTTCGCAATCAGAACACCTTCGACCGGTTCATCGGCGACGCGCTCGAAGAGACCTCCCGCTACTACCTGATAGCGTGGCGGCCGGAAGCCGACGGCCAGAAGGACGGGAAGCTCAGGAAGATAGAGGTTACCGTCAAGGGGCGCCCGGAGTTGACTGTCCGCTCGGCGCGCAGCCTCGTCGGCAGCAGCGCGGCGGCCGTCGAGCGCGCGGCGCGCGAGGAGAAGGCGACGGCGACGGCGGCCAAGCCGGCCGCCGACTTGCGCGAGGCGCTCACGGATTCCCACCCGACGCAGGCGCTCCCCCTACAGCTCTCCCTGATATACCTCGACACGCCCGCGAGCGGCCCGGTGCTTACGACTTCGGTTCTGGCGCCGACGGGGCCACTCAACTACGGCGCGCACGGCACGGAGCCGGCGCGGCTGACCCTCGCGGGCGTAATCCTCGACGACCGCGGCAAGCCCGCCGCGAGCTTCAGGGCGGGGCTCAAAGTTGACCCGCCCCGCTCGGGCGGCGGCGCGTCGTCCGTCATCTACAACTACCCTTCGCCGCTGAAGCCGGGCATCTATCAGGCGCGCGTCGCGGCGCGCGACGACCGCAGCGGCCTGCTTGGGAGCGCCATGCAGTGGGTCGTCATACCAGACCTCTCGAAGCGCGCCCTTTCTTTAAGCAGTCTGATAGTCGGGCTCGAAGCCGTGGGCGACCGGGGGGCGGAGGCCGGCCGCATACAGTGGAGCGTGGACAAAAAATTCGCGCACGGCTCGCGCCTCCGATTCATGCTCTTCGTCTATAACGCGGCGCGGCCCGCCGCGGGCGCGCCCGTTAACCTTGCGGTGCGCTCGCAGGTTTACAGGGACGGCCGGCCGGTCATCCCCGCGCCTTTCAAGAGAGTGGCCCTCGGCGCCGAGGCCGACCCGGCGCGCGTCCCCTTCACGGAAGAGATTAACCTCGGCGAGTTGCAGCCGGGGCGCTACACTCTGGAGGTCACGGTCGAAGACCTCGCCGCGCACAAGACCGCCGCGCAGCAGACCTCCTTCTACGTTCAGTGAAAGAAGATGCTCGCGAAGGGCGTGCGCTCAGAGTCAGGGCATCGGGCATTCGCGGCCTCGGCGTCTCCGCCGAGCACGGGGGAAGGCGGCGGCGCCGCTGCGCGAGGGCGCGCCGGTAAATTTTGAGCTACGGTGATACTCCCGTAAAACTTTCGGGCTAGTTGGGCGTGAAGATGCGTCGGCGCAAGCTTCGGCGGGGTCGGCGCTCTACCGGCCGGGGCCGCGCGACGCAGATGAGGCAGAAGGCTTAATGATTATGTCGAGAGAACGGGTCGGTTGCGCGCTGCTGCTGCTTTCACTCTTAACCTTGTCGGCCGGCTGCCGCAGGCGCGAGACGTTCACGCTGCCGCAGCCTTCCGCGCAGGGCGGCGGCGTCTCGGCCGAAGTCGAAAAAAACAGCTACGCCGACCTCGTCGCGCGCGTCGCGCCCGCTGTCGTCACCATCAGGGCCGAGCGCGTCGTGCGAGCGCCGCAGCAGCACCCGTTCATGGACGACCCGTTCTTCCGAGACTTCTTCGGCGACCGCATGCCGCAGGGGCAGCAGCAGCGCCCGCAGCTGCAGGAGGGCTTAGGGTCGGGCGTGCTGATAAGCGCGGACGGGCACATCGTCACGAACCACCACGTCATTGACGGCGCCGAGGAGATAGAGGTCGAGCTAACCGACCGCCGAACGTTCTCGGCCAAGCTCGTCGGCTCCGACGCGCCGAGCGACCTCGCTGTCCTGAAGGTTGACGCCAAAGACTTGCCCGTGCTCACGCTCGGCGACTCCGACAAGGTTCGCGTGGGCGACGTGGTGCTCGCCGTCGGGAACCCCCTGGGCGTGGGGCAGACCGTCACCTCCGGCATCATCAGCGCGAAGGGGCGGCGCACGGGGCTCTCGGACGGCAGCTTCGAGGACTTCTTGCAGACGGACGCGGCGATCAACCGCGGCAACTCCGGCGGCGCGCTCGTCAACGCCGCGGGGGAACTTATCGGCATCAACTCGCAGATACTCTCTCCTTCGGGCGGGAACATCGGCATAGGCTTCGCCATCCCGTCGAACATGGCGCGCGGCGTCGCCGAGCAACTCATCAACAAGGGGAACGTGCGGCGCGGCCAGTTGGGAGTGGTCGTGCAGGCCGTCACGGCCGAGATGGCTTCGAGCATGGGGCTGCGGGAGGCGCGCGGCGTCATCGTCAACCAGGTTCAGCCCGGAAGCGCCGCGGCGCGCGCCGGTGTTCAGCAGGGCGACATCATCACGGCCTTAAACGGCAACGCCGTCAACGAGCCCAACGAGCTTCGCAACCTCGTCGCCTCGACGCAGCCCGGCACCGAGGTCACGCTCACGCTCCTGCGCGATGGGCGCGAGGAGCAGTTGAAAGTCACGCTCGGCGAGCTGAGCGCCGGGGGGCGGCAGCGCGGGCAGAACGTGCCGGGCGGCGACGGCGAGCAGAGCGAGGGCGGCAAGCTCGGCATAGGCGTCGCGCCGGTGACGCCGGAGTTGGCGGCGCGGCTCCGACTGCCAGAGGGCGCGCAGGGGCTCATCATCACTCGGGTTGACCCCGAAGGCCCCGCCGCGCAGGCGCGCCTGCGCGAGGGCGACCTCATCGAGCAGGCTAACCGCCAGCCCGTCCGCACCGTCGAAGACCTCCGCGCCGCCATACAGCGTTCGACCGACCGTCCTATCCTCCTTCTCATCAACCGCCCCGGCGAGGGCAACGTCTTCGTCACCGTCCGCCCGCGCGGCTAAAGGCCCCGCATGTATCTTGTTGAGTTGCTCCTACCGCTCTACGATAACGAGGGCCGCGCCTTCGGCCCGCCGGAGTTCGACCGCGTGAGGGACGAGCTCGCCGAACGCTTCGGCGGCGTGACGGCCTTCCGTCGCTCGCCCGCCGAAGGCTTGTGGGCCGAGGGCGGCGAGAAGAGCCGCGACCGCGTCGTCATCTTCCAGGTGATGACCGACGCGCTCGACCGCGCGTGGTGGTCTGAGTACCGCCGCGAGCTAGAGCGCCGCTTCCGGCAGGAGAAGATGGTCGTGCGCGCCACCGAGTTCGAGGAGCTTTAGAGATTCGGCAAAGATTTGAGCCGCGGCTGCGGCTCGGGCGATTGATTCGGCCGGGGCGTCTTTGGAGCGCCCCGGCCTGCCTGCCTCGGAGGAGCCAAAACCCTCTAAAGACTGAATTTGAGACGCCGCAGCGCCCGCCGGGCTTGCAACCGGAGTGGGAAATAGTGCATCATATTGGTGTCACTCCTTCTCTCGCGCATCAACGGTGATGCGCCCCGCGCCTCGGGATTGGCGGCGGCGTTTTGGATGATTCGAGAGCAGGCCGTCTTTCAACCGCAGAAGCCGCTCTACTTTGAGCATCCGAACAAGAGCCTCCGCCGTCGCCGTTACATCGGAAGCCCCTTCGATTCGCAGCTTCTTTTGATACTCCCTTTGAGGGAGAGGAGCATACGCATGACAGTTAGACTTTACGTCGGCAATCTCGCTTTCCAGACCACTAGCGACGACTTGCAGCAGCTTTTCTCGCAGGCCGGGACGGTCGAGTCCGCCAACGTCATCGAAGACCGTGAGACGGGCCGCTCGCGCGGCTTCGGCTTCGTGGAAATGGCTACGAAGGAAGAGGCCGAGGCGGCCATCTCGCAGTTCAACGGCCGCGAAGTCGGCGGCCGCGCCCTGACCGTCAACGAGGCGCGCCCGCGTGAAGACCGCGGCGGCGGCGGTGGCCGTGGCGGCTACGGCGGCGGCGGCGGCCGTGGTGGTTATGGCGGCGGCGGTGGCGGCCGCGGCGGCTACGGTGGTGGTGGCGGCGGCCGCGGTGGCGGCGGCGGCGGCGGCAACCGCGAGCCCCGCTGGTAAGTGACCGGCGGGATAACCAGTGACACTTTTTAACGAAGCGCCTCTGGCACAGAACAAGTTTAAGCCGGAGGCGCTTCGAGTTTGTCGGGCAGGCGGCGCGCGGGGAAAGCTCACTGAGCGCCCCGCGCCCCGGCCCGGCCCCAGATAAGGAACTGAATGAATTTCTCTGATTTGGGCCTCACCCCTGCGCTCGCGCGCAGGTGCGACGCCCTCGGTTACACAGAACCGACACCGATACAAAGGCGGGCCATCCCCGTCGTGCTGACCGGCGCAGACCTCATCGGCTGCGCCGAGACGGGCACGGGCAAGACGGCCGCCTTCCTACTGCCGACCATACAGCGTATGGCGGCGCGCCCGCGCCCCGGCGTGCGGGTGCTCGTGCTCGCGCCGACGCGCGAGCTGGCTTTGCAGATTGAAGAGAGCTACAGGGAGCTCGCCCCGAAGGGCAGCCCCTCGTGCGCGACCCTCATCGGCGGCACGGGGTTCAAGCAGCAGTTGGACGCGCTCAGGCGCGGAGCCGGGGTCGTGGTCGCCACGCCCGGCCGCCTGCTCGACCACATGGAGCGCGGGACCGTCAGCCTCGCCGGAGTCGAAGTCCTCGTCCTCGACGAGGCCGACCGCATGCTCGACATAGGCTTCCTGCCGGCGATCCGCAGGATAGTCGCCGAGCTGCCGACGGAGCGGCAGACGCTCCTCTTCTCGGCCACGATGTCCGAGCCCATAGAGGAGCTTGCGCGCAGGACGATGCGCCGGCCCGAGCTGGTGGAGGTGAACCAGCGCGGGCGCGCCGCCGAGATGGTCGAGCAATCGGCCTACCCAGTGGCTATGGAGTCGAAGACGGCGCTGCTGTTAGACCTGCTCGAGCGCGAGCGCTTCGAGCGCGTGCTGGTATTTACGCGCACGCGCCGCGGCGCCGAGCGCCTCTCGCACATACTGGAGGCGCGCGAGCACAAAGTGAGCCGCATACACTCCGACCGCACGCAGCCGCAGCGCGAGGCCGCCCTGCGTGGCTTCAAGGAGGGCAGGACTCGCGTCCTCGTCGCCACCGACATCGCAGCGCGCGGCATAGACGTTGACAGCGTCTCGCACGTCATCAACTACGACGTGCCGGCCGTCCCCGAGGACTACGTCCACCGCATAGGGCGCACCGGCAGGGCCGGCAACTCGGGCCGGGCGATCACGCTCGTCACGCCGGTCGAGGAGCTCTCGATGCGCGCCATCGAGCGCCTGACGGGCCAGGCGGTCGAGCGCGTCGTGTTGCCCGGCTTCGGCGGCATGGCCGGAAGGGCCGCGGCCGCGACGGCGTTCGCCGGCACGGCCTCCGCGGTTAAGAAGCCCTTCGCCTCGCTCAGGCGAGCGGGCGGCGGCACGCGCCGCTCGTTCCGCCCGCGGCGCGCGGGGCGTTAAGGGCAATCCATGAAGGCGTGGTAAAATCCTTCCCGTCAGCGGCCCCGAGAATTTAAGGAGGATAACGATTGTCGAAAGAAGACCTGATCCCCGCGGAAGGCACCATCATTGACAAGCAGCCTAACGCTTTCTTCAAAGTCCAGCTTCACAACAGTGACCACGTCGTGCTGGCGCAGATATCCGGCAAGATGCGCAAGAACCGAATACGCATACTCGTCGGCGACCGCGTCAGCGTCGAGATGTCGCCCTACGACCTCACGCGCGGCCGCATAACCTACAGGTACAAGTAAGAGGGGTTTAAGTGATGGAAGCGGAAAAGCGCAATTACGCCGTCGGCGAGCGCGTCGAGAAGCTTTGCGCCGTGTGCGGCGAGGAGCGCGGCCACGTCGTTGCCTCAGTCACCAAGCGCGGGCAGGTCTCGCGCGTGAGCTGCCCGAAGTGCGGCACCAGAAGCTCTTTCAAGGGCGGCGGGGCCGGCTCGGCGGCCGGCGCGGCGGCGAAGGCCGCCTCGGCCTATGACCCGGCGCGCACCTACCGCGCGGGCCAGTCCGTCATACACCCCACGTTCGGGCAGGGCGAGGTGACGGCCGTAATCGAGCCGCAGAAGATAGACGTGCTCTTCTCCGACCGCCTGCGTCGCCTCATACACGCGCGCGGCTAAAGCCCCCGGGCGGGCGCGCAAGGAGCGATGAAACGCGATAGGCCGGCCCCGCCAGCGGGCGCCGGCCTATATCTGTCCGCGCGCACGCGCAAAAAAAATTAAGTAAAGAGGCTTGAGCGCCTGCCTGCGGGCGCTCAAGCCTCTTTTTCTTCGCCCCCTCAAGATTTCCTCAACCACCCGCCGCTAAATTCCCCCGCGTACCCTAGAAACGGCTGTTTTCCCGGCACCGCCGCCAGTTTTCGGATAAGGAGATTAAGTCATGAGTTTAGGTAAATTCTCCCGCTACGCCCTTCTGTCCGTTATCGTCGTCGCCGTCCTGGCGGCGGCCCTTATCAGCACCCGGCCCACGTCCTCGCAGACGGCCGCCGGCGAGGTCTGGCAGGACGTGGCCGAGGGCTCGATACCGGCGGCGGGCGTGCGTGACATCGTCCCGGCCGCGTACAGGACCGTGCGGCTCGACCGCGCCGCCCTCTCGCAGGCGCTCGTCTCCGCGCCGATGGAGTTCACGGCGGCCGCGAGCCAGACCGAGACGGTGCTTGCCGTGCCGATGCCGGACGGCACGCTCAGCCGCTTCCGCGTCGAGGAGTCGCCCATAATGGAGCCGGGGCTGGCGGCCTACTACTCCGACTGGAAGACCTACCGCGGGCAGGGCATTGACGACCCGACCGCCACGGCCCGCTTCGGCGTGACCCGCGCGGGCTTCCACGCCATCGTCCTCTCGGCGGGCGAGACCGTCTATATAGACCCTTACTCGAAGGGCGACACCGAGAACTACATTAGCTACTACAAGCGCGACCTCGTCGGCGACCGCCGCTTCGAGTGCCGCGTCGGCGACCTCTACGCGGCCGAGGGCGAGGCCGAGCCGGTCGAGGCGGAGGCCGACGACCTGATAACGCCCAACGTCGTGGCCCCGAACGCCGGCACGCTGCGCACCTACCGCCTGGCGCTGGCCGTGACGGGCGAGTACACGATGTACTTCAGCGAGCTGCTCGACTCCGAGGACGTGAAGAAGGACAAGGCTTTCGCCGCGATGGTGGCGACGATGAACCGCGTCAACGGCGTTTACGAGCGCGACTTCTCCGTCCGCATGATCTTCATCAACGACCAGCGGAACATCATCTACACAAACCCGGTCACAGACCCCTACCCGACCGACCCCGTCGGGCTCACCCTGATTGACGTAAATCAGGTCGTGCTCGACACGCCGAAGCCCGTCGGCCCCGTCGGCGAGGGCAACTACGACATAGGCCACCTGATGAGCACCGGCATCGGCGGCGTGGCGTACCTGAGGTCGGTCTGCAACCGGGGGAACCCCGACATCCCGGCCGACGGCACCAACGCGGGCGGCTACACGGGGCTTGACGTGCCCGAGGGCGACGGCTTCGACATAGACTTCGTGGCGCACGAGATGGGCCACCAGTTCGGCGGCAACCACACCTTCAACGGCCAGAGCGGCAGCTGCTCGGGCACGAACCGTTCGGCCGGCGCCGCATACGAGCCCGGCAGCGGCACGACCATCATGGCCTACGCCGGCATCTGCGGCCTGCAAGACTTGCAGCCGCACAGCGACGCCGACTTCCACGTCCGGAGCCTCGAAGAGGTCACGGCCTTCATCAAGAACGGCACGACGGGCGGCAGCTGCTCGACGAACATCGCCCTCAACAACAACGCGCCCACGGCCAACGCCGGGCCGGACTACAACGTCCCGAAGAACACGCCCTTCACGCTGACGGCCTCGGCCTCAGACCCGGACGCCGGCGACGCGCTCACATACGACTGGGAGGAGTACGACCTCGGGCCTGCCGCGACCGCAGGCAACGACCACGACGCCGTGTCGGCCCGGCCCATCTTCCGCTCCTACCTGCCGACGACGAGCCCCTCGCGCACTTTCCCGAGCCTGCGCTACATACTAGAGAACGCCAACACCCCGCCGACGAGTTACAACTGCGGGCGGCCCGACCACATCATAAACGGCCCGCGCCCGTGCCTGACCGGCGAGGTGCTGCCGCAGATAACGCGCACCATGAAGTTCCAGGTCACGGTGCGCGACAACCGCGCCGCGGGCGGCGGCATTGACTCCGACGAAATGCAGGTCAACGTCCACGCCGGCGCCGGCCCCTTCGTCGTGCAGCAGCCGAACACGGCTGTCGAGTGGGAGGGTGCGAGCACGCAGACCGTTACGTGGGCCGTGGCCGGCACGAGCGCGGCGCCCATCAACGCCGCCAACGTGCGGATAACGCTCTCGACCGACGGCGGCCAGACCTTCCCGCACGTCCTCGCCGAGACGACGCCCAACGACGGCTCGCAGGCCGTGACCGTCCCGAACCTGCCGACCGAGGCGGCGCGCGTCAAAATAGAGGCCGTCGGCAACATCTTCTTCGACATCTCGAACGCCAATTTCACCATCAAGCAGGCGGTGGGCCGCGTCGCGAGCATCTCCGTCAGCTCGCTCACTAACGGCTGCACGCCTGAGCTACAAGGCAAGGTGGCGCTCGAAGCGCCGGCGCCCGCCGGCGGCACGGTCGTCAACATCACCGAGAACCACCCCGCGGCCGAGTTCCCGGCGGCCGTCTTCATCCCCGAAGGGCAGTTGTCTAAGACCTTCAAGTACACGGTCTCGCCGGTGGCCGAGCGTGTGAGCGGGACAATCGAAGCCTCTTCGGGCGGC
>DASPKR010000294.1:0-3386 GCA_035627975.1 Pyrinomonadaceae bacterium
TGCGGCCCCATGCGTCCGCGCCCGCTACACCAAATTGACTCGAAAAAAAATTCCGCCCACGAGAGGTTTTTTGTCTCCCTTCGGTACGCGGCCGAAACGCTCGCGCCCGTAAAGTGGCGTTCACGGTGAGTGGTTTTGGGGGCAAGCATACTCGCCTCAGCGACTTAGGGCTGTTTGATTTAAATGCATACATTTCAATGAGTTAGCTGGAACGTTTCAATCCGCCGAAAGCAACCGAGAAGGCCCCTCACCCATCTTACTCCCGGTTTCGACGAGGCTGCTCTTTGAGAGTGTGACGCCCGATCGTTTCCACCATGCGTAGCCCCCAACCCCGTGCATCGCAGGCGATGTGCAATTAGTAATCGCCCGACCTCGCTGGCCGACTAGCGAACGCAGAGGTCACTAGCTCACATGGAGAACGACCGAGAATGCCCTTTACCCGACTGCTTCCCAGTCTGCGCTTTTTCCGCAACTCCTTCTTCGCCTTCGTGGCCTTTTTCCTACTGACGAATTTAACCGACAGTCCTTTCACGCGCGTGCTCGCGCCCGTGCAAGCCAAGTCTGTTGTCGTGGAGAACTACGTCCCCGCCGACATGCCCACGTCGGGCGACCATTCGCTCGACCGCGTCATACTCGACGCCGGCAAGCGCCACGGCGTTGACCCGCGCCTGCTGCACGCCGTCATCTGGCAGGAGTCGAAGTACAAGGCGACGGCCGTCTCGCACGCGGGCGCGCAGGGCCTCATGCAGTTGATGCCGCCGACCGCCAAGCGCTTCAACTGCGAGGACTCTTCCGACCCAGCGCAGAACATAGAGGCCGGCACGAAGTACCTGCGCTGGCTGCTCAAGCGCTTCAACGGCGACGTTGTGCTCGCGCTCGCAGGCTACAACGCGGGCGAGGGCTCGGTTGACAAGTACGCCGGCGTGCCGCCCTTCAACGAGACGCAGAACTACGTGCGTATCATCACGGGCCGCTACGGCAAGACATACCACCCGCTGCTCGCGCCCGAGGAGGCCGTCGCCTACTTCCGCCTCGCCCCCTCCCCGGCCGAGGAGCTTGCGCTGGGGAAGTAAAAACAGGGGCTCAGAGACCAGAGGCTGGGGGCCGGTTAGGAATCATCTCCTAACCGGCCCCCAGCCTCTAGTCTCTAGCCCCTTTTGTGTTATGATTCGCGCCCGGCAAAAAACCTTACTGCCCGAAGCGCGAGTCAGAAACTACCGCTCTCCTCCGACTCGGGACAAGCGCCGAAACACAAGCGGGCGGGAATCTGGGCAGGGAGACTTACGGGGCTTTGTCTTCTCAGCGCATCACTACGGGGACGACCGTGCAGGCGCTCTCGCTCGAGCGCAAGATGCGCATGCACGAGGCGCGCGAGGCCATCATCAACCGCCTCGCGCCCGAGATTCACTCCGAGATAGACCTAGACAAGTTCCTCACGGCCGTCGTCGCCGAGCTGGGCCGGATGATGGGCGTTGACCGCTGCGACGTGCTGCAACTCACGCGCGCCGGCGAGCTGCGCATAAGCCACGAGTGGCGCGCCGCGCCCGACGTTCCCTCCTCGCTCGGCACCTCCTTCCCCGTGGACTTGGCGCAGCTCGCGGGCCGCTTCAACCTGTCGCGCCCGGTGCGGATAGACGACACGTCGGCGCCTAACCTCGACCCGAAGGTGGCCCTCCTTCCCGCGAGCCTCGGCACGCGCTCGCTCCTCATCGTCCCCGTAGTGCTCGACGGCAACGTCCTCGGCCTGGTCGGCCTGCACGCGACGCGCTCAGCGCGCCGCTGGGAGGACGAGGAAGTCGCCTTCCTCCAGTCAATCGCGCGGCAGATAGCGGTCGGCTACCAGTACGCGCGCCTCTTCACGGACAAGCAGCGCGAGGCGCAGCGCACGCGCGCTCTGCTGGAGATTGCGAACCTCCTGAACGCCCGCTCCGACTTCGGCGAGCTGACCTCGCACGTGCTCGAGCGCGCCAACGAGCTGGTCGGCGCCGACTACTGCGCCCTCGGCGTCGTCGAGCCGTCGGGCAAGTCCATAAGCCTCGCCGCCTTCAAGGCCGCGCCGCACGCCGCCACCGCGCGCGTGCGCGAGCTGATCGAGTCGCACGGCCAGTCAATAGACATCTCTGCCTTCCCGGCCGTCATGGAGCTTCTGGCCGAGCCTAAGACGCTGCGCGTAATTGACTCGACACTCCCGGAGCCCGTCCGCTTCGCCTTCAACGCCACGCTCGGCGGCCGCGCCGCCCTGGTCGCGCCCGTCCGCATAGGCGAGCAGACGTTCGGCCTGCTGGGCTTCGTCTGGAGCCAGCCGCGAGAGGTATTCGACGAGCACGAGGTCGCGCTCGTGGAGGGCATCGCCGTGCAGATAGGGACGGCGCTCGAGCGCGACCATCTGACGGCCGAGGTGATGCGGCTCCGAAACGTGCTGCACGAGCGGCGCGCCGAAGACCGCATCATCGGGCAGGCGCCGGCCATACGCCGCGCAATCGAGCTCGCCTTTAACGTCGCCGACACGCAGACCTCCGTGCTCATACAGGGCGAGTCGGGGACGGGGAAGGAGCTTTTAGCCAACCTCATACACTACAACTCGCGCCGCAAGGAGGGGCCTTACATCAAGCTCAACTGCGGCGCCATCCCGGAGACCCTTCTAGAGTCGGAGCTGTTCGGCCACGAGCGCGGCGCCTTCACCGACGCGCGGCAGCGGCGGCGCGGCCGCTTCGAGGAGGCGGACGGCGGCACCCTCTTCCTGGACGAGATAGGCGAGATGAGCCTGTCCGCCCAGGTGCGGCTGCTGCGCGTCCTTCAGGACGGCGAGTTCACGCGCGTCGGCGGGAGCGAGGTGTCGAAGGCGGACGTGCGCGTCATCGCCGCCTCGAACGTTGACCTGGCGCGCGCCGTCGAGCAGGGTACTTTCCGCCGCGACCTCTTCTACCGCCTCTCGGTCTTCCCCATAGTGCTCCCGCCCCTCCGCGAGCGCCGCGAGGACGTGCACACCTTAGTCATACACTTCCTCGAGCACTACAAGCAGAAGACCGGCCGCTTCATCTCGGGGATATCGCGTCAGGCCCTGCGCGCGCTCGTGGGCTACGACTGGCCCGGCAACGTGCGCGAGCTGGAGAACGCCGTCGAGCGCGCCGTCATCATCGCCTCGGGGCGGCAGATAGAGCTGGACGATTTGCCGGAGCAGATAAGCCGCACCGTTGTCGAGGAGCGCTCGCGCACGCGCGACGAGCGCGAGCGCGCAGCGGCAGAGGGGCGCAACGTAGTGCTCGAGATAAGCGTCCCGGCCACGATTGACGAGATAGAGCGCCGCGCAATAGAGGCCACGCTCGACTACACGGGCGGCGACAAGACGCGCGCCGCCCGCGCCCTCGGGATCGGGCGCAAGACGC
>DASPKR010000295.1:0-8261 GCA_035627975.1 Pyrinomonadaceae bacterium
GTGGGCTTACACAGAGCGAGCGCGCCCTGCCCGAAGACGGCGACTGGCGGCGGGCGCTGATGGGCGACGCGATGGCACTGGCCGGCGCACACTCTCGCGCGGCCCGCGAGGCGGCGCGCGGGGGCGAGACCGTCGTCAAGAAGGAGAACTCGCGCCGGGTCGTCGCCGTCCCGCTCGTATCGGGCGAGCGCGTCGCCGGAGTCCTCGAAGCCGTCCGCGAGGGCGAGCGGGCGCGCCCCTTCTCGCAGTCGGACGCCTCTCTGCTCTCGGCCCTGAGCCTTCCGCTCACGGCCGCGCTCTCGAACTCGGCCCGCGTCGCCGAGGCCGAGCGGCTCTCGCAGACCGACGACCTGACGAAGCTCCACAACGCGCGCTACCTGCGCCAGTACCTGGTCGGCGAGCTCAAGCGCGCGCGCCGCTACGGCTCGGTCGTCACGGCCGTCTTCCTCGACCTCGACGACTTCAAGCAGATAAACGACCGGCACGGCCACCTCGTCGGCTCGCACGTCCTTATGGAGATGGCGGCCGTCATACTGCGCTCGGTGCGCGACACTGACTCGGTGGCGCGCTACGGCGGCGACGAGTTCGTCGTCGTCCTGCCCGAGACCGACATGGCGCACGGCCTTCAGGTCGCCGAGCGCGTCCGCGAGCGCATCGCAGGGCAGGTCTTCACGGGCGGGCGCGGCCTCGCGCTGCGGCTCACGGCCTCCTTCGGCGTCGCCTCCTTCCCAGACCACGCGCAGTCGCCCCAGCGGCTCATCTCCGCGGCCGACACGGCCATGTACGAGGCCAAGGCCGCCCGCAAGAACTGCGTCCGCTTCGCCGCCCGCGAGGGCTGAGGCGGCGCCACTGTCGCCCGGCCCTACCCCCTGAAAAAAGTTGTGGACATTTCCGCGCCGCTCCTGTAAAGCATTACTACGAACCAGCCGGAAGACACCCCCCCGCTTGGAAGAGGTTCAAGGCACATCTCTAAGGGAGCCCCCGAGGCCCCCGCCCGGGCACGTCAACCGAAGGTTTCGGCCGATAGCCAACCGGCCCTTTTTCGTTGTATCTTTGTGGGTTCGTTCCGCAAGGGCAGCCGAAAGCTGTGGGGCCGTGCGCCCTCGGCGGTCATACTTTAGACAGGGGCAATCGCAGAAACTCGAATGGCATTTAAGTCACTCTTCAGCCTTTTTTCCAGCGATCTCGCAATAGACCTCGGCACGGCCAACACGCTCGTTTACGCCAAGGGGCGCGGCATCGTCGTCTCCGAGCCCTCCATCGTTGCCATCAACAAAGTCACCAACACCCCGGAGGCGGTCGGCAAGGAGGCCAAGGAGATGCTCGGCCGCACGCCCGGCAACATCGTCGCCATCCGGCCGATGAAGGACGGCGTCATCGCCAACTTCGAGGTGACGGAGAAGATGCTCCAGCACTTCATCCGGAAGGCCCACAACGGCAAGACGTGGGTCAGCCCCCGCGTCGTCATCGGCATACCCAGCGAGATAACGCAGGTCGAGCGCCGGGCCGTCGAGGACTCCGCCTACCGCGCGAAGGCTTCGGAGGTCTATCTGGTCGAGGAGGCCATGTGCGCGGCCATTGGCGCTGGCCTGCCCATCACCGAGCCACACGGCAACATGATCGTTGACATAGGCGGCGGCACGACCGACATCGCCGTCATCTCCCTTTCGGGCATCGTCTATTCGAGGGCCGTCCGCGTCGCCGGCAACGAGATGGACGAAAGTATCACGCAGTACATCAAGCGCAAGTACAACCTGCTCATCGGCGAGCGCACCGCCGAGGCCATCAAGATAGAGCTGGGCTCGGGCTTCCCGCTCGACGAGCCGCTCACTATGGACGTGCGCGGCCGAAACCTCATCGAGGGCATACCCAAGACCATAACCATCTCGGACGAGGAGGTCAGGGAGGCTCTGGCCGACTCGGTCGCGACCATCGTCAACGCCGTGCGCGTGGCGCTCGAAAGGACTCCGCCCGAGCTTTCGGCCGACATCGTCGAGCGCGGCATAGTCCTGACGGGCGGCGGGGCGCTTCTGAAGAACCTGGACAAGCGGCTCTCCATAGAGACGGGGCTTCCCGTCTCGATAGCCGACGACCCGCTCTCCTCGGTCGTGCTCGGCGCCGGCAAGATGCTCTCCGACTTCGACCTCCTCAAGCGCGTCAAGTGGGACAACACGCTCACGAGCGGGATGTAAAAAACGGGATGACGGCCTGAAGGCTTCACGCCCGCCGCTGTTTTAGAGATGGTTCGGAGCACGCAGAAGGAGATACGGCAGCGCGCGCCCGTGTGGCTGCTCGTCCTGCTCGCCGTAAACTTCGGCCTGATGAGCTGGGACGCGAAGGACGCCGAGACGAAGCAGCGCGTCGTGCGCGTCTGGGCTCAGGGGGCTCTGTCGCCCTTCCAGCGCGGCGTGACGGGGGTTGGCGGGGCGGGCCTGAACGTCTTCCGCCGGCTCGGGCGTATGCGGGCGGCCGAGGCCGAGGCCGAGGCGCTCCGCGCGCGGCTCTCCGCGGCCGAGAACGAGCTGCGCGACGCCCGCCAGGCGGGCGACGAGAACGAGCGCCTCAAGCGCCTGCTGGCCTTCACGGAGGGCGCCGGCTACGAGACTGTGACGGCGCGGGTGATTGCGCGCGACCCTTCGGTCTGGTTCAACTCCCTCATAATCAACCGCGGCACGGCGCACGGCGTCGAACTGGACATGCCGGTCGCCACGCCCGAGGGTATAGTCGGCCGCGTCGTCGGCGTCGGGCCGCTGACCTCGCAGGTCATGCTCCTGACGGACGAGCGCGCGGCGGCCGGGGCCGTCGTGGGGCAGTTGGGGCAGTCGAACGCGATAGGCTCGGTGCGGGGCTTCGGCAAGAACGGGCTCTTGGAGATGCGGTATGTCTCGGGGCTTGAGACGGTCAACCTGGGCGACTATGTGGTTACCACGGGGCAAGACCGTATCTACCCACCGGGACTCAACGTCGGGTTGGTCGTAGAAGTGACGCCGGGCTCGGCCACGACCCCGCACGTCATAAAGGTCAAGCCGGGCGCCCGGCTCGACTCCCTTCAGGAGGTGGCCGTGCTCAAGTACAAGGCGCCGCAACGCACGGCGCCCGAGAAGACGCTGCCCAACGTGGACAAGGGGAGAGCGAAGTGACGCCCCGTCACTCGCCGCCGCTTTTATGAGGCTGAAGCTCGCGGTCTTCGTGGGGCTGGCGGTCGTCCTGCAGTCGAGCCTGCGGGCGCTGTGGCCTCCGATGGCCTACGCCGACCTGCCGCTCATCGTCGTCGTCTATTTCTCGCTCAAGCGCGACGCCGTGATGGCCGTGATGATAGGGACGGTGGCGGGCCTCGCGACCGACGTGCTCTCGAACGGGCTCCTGGGCGCGGGCGGCTTCTCGAAGACGCTGACGGCCTACCTGCTCGCCTCGCTCGTTCAGCGCGTGATGATAGACAACCCGCTGGCGCGCATACCCGTCCTGGCTGGCGCCGCGGCCTTCGACATGCTGGTCTTCGTCGCCGTGCACCGCCTGCTCGGCCAGCAGGTGACGCCGATGGGCGGGAGCATGGTTGAGACGGCCGCCTACAGGCTAATCTGGACGACCGTCGTCGGGACGGCGCTCGCCTTCCTGCTCGACACGCTGCTCGGCGAGAACGCCAGCCGCCGCCAGTTCGCCTTCCGCCGCCGCATTGCGCGCCGCGGCCTGACTCGTAGAAAATACTGAAGGCGCGCGCGGAACCCGGCGCCCGGCGCCCGACATCTAACAGCCAGGCTCCCTTCTCTGCCTTATGAAATTCGAGGACGACACCCAAAACCTGCGGCTGCGGATGAACGTCATACACGGGCTGACGCTGGTCATACTCGTGGTGCTGGGCGTCCGCCTCTACTTCCTACAGGTCGTGCGCGGAGACTACTACGCCGAGCGTGCAGAGAACCAGCGCGTGAGGCTTCTGAGGATTCCGGCCCCGCGCGGCGCCATCTTCGACCGCTCGGGCAAGCTCCTGGTTGACTCGCGCTCGACCTACAACATCATCCTCTCGCGCGAGGACATGAAGGGGAAGGATTGGGGCTCGCTAGTCGCCCCGCTCTCGGACGGCCTCGCCGTTGACCCAGACCTTCTGCGCGAGCGCTTCGAAGAGATGAAGTCGCAGCCCGCCTTCGAGGAGGTCTCCGTCAAGGAGGGCGCGGGGCCGGCCGACATCGCCTGGGTCGAGGCGCACATGCTCGAGTTCCCCATGCTCCAGGTGCGCGAGCAGCCGCAGCGCCGCTACCCCGAGAACGGCACGCTCGCGCACGTGCTCGGCTACGTCGGAGAGATAAGCCCCGAGCAGCTCAAG
Source organism: Pyrinomonadaceae bacterium (assembly GCA_035627975.1). Lineage (GTDB taxonomy): Bacteria > Acidobacteriota > Blastocatellia > Pyrinomonadales > Pyrinomonadaceae > QHXN01. Next base: position 4,322 of record DASPKR010000295.1, read on the forward strand.
CAGCCCACCTACGCCGACTACGCGGAGAACCCCTACCACCCGGGCGCCATAATCGGGCAGGAGGGCCTGGAGCGCACCTACGACCGCTACCTGCGCGGCCGCGACGGCTACCGAAAGGTCGAGGTGGACAGCCGCGGCCGCATACAGCGCGAGCTGGAGGTAGTCCCCCCACAGCCGGGGCAGGACATCGTCACGACGATAGACCTCGAGATGCAGCTCGCGGCCGAGGAGCAGCTGCGGAACTCGCCCTCGAAGCGCGGCGTCATCGTCGCCATGAACCCGAACGACGGCGAGATTCTGGCGATGGCCTCGTACCCGACCTTCGACCCGAACCTCTTCTCGCAGCGCATAGGCACGCCCGAGGGCCGGCGCGAGGCCCGCGCGCTGATGAAGGACCCGCTCACCCCGCTCTACAACCGGGCGATACGCGGGCGCTACCCGCCGGGCTCTACGTGGAAGATACCGATGGCGGTGTCGGGGCTGATGCAGGGCGCGATAACCGTGAAGCACTCCAACCTGGTGTGCGGCGGCGGCATCACCATCGGCAACAAGTTCACGCGCTGCATGGGCCACCACGGCTCGCCCGACGTGCGCACGGCCATCAAGCATTCGTGCGACGGCTACTTCTACCGCCTCGGCCTCAAGATGGAGTTGGAAGGCATAATGGAGATGGTTGACGACTTCGACCTCGACAAGAAGACGGGCGTTGACCTGCCGCACGAGCTTAAGAGCTGGACTCCGTCGCGCGAGTTCAAGGCGCGCTGGAACCCGCGCGACCCGCAGTGGCGCGACATCGACACCGTCTATGCCTCCTTCGGGCAGGTCTATGACTTCGTCACGCCGCTCGCGATGCTGCGCGCGCAGGCCGGCATAGCCAACGGCGGCCGCCTCTACGTGCCGCACCTTTTGAAGGAGGCCAGGCCCGTCAGCGAGGTTGGGCCGTTCCCGGCGCGGCCGCGCCAGACCTTCGAGCGCCCCGACCCGAAGGTGCTACGCATCCCGGCCGAGACGCACCAGATCGTGGTCGAGGGCATGTGGGCGGTCGTCAACGAGGGCGGCGGCACGGGAGGCGCCGCGCGCATAGAGGGCTTCGACGTGGCGGGGAAGACCGGCACGGCGCAGGTCGTCTCGCTCGGCAAGGACGTGGGCAAGAACAAGGACCACTCCTGGTTCGTCTCCTTCGCGCCGGCCCGCGACCCCGAAGTCTCCATGATAGCGCTCATCGAGAACGTCGGCTTCGGCGGCAAGTTCGCGGCCCCGGCCGTCCACGCCGTCTATGACGCCTACCTCGCAAAGGCGCACCCCGAACTGGCGCCCAAGCCGGCTCAGCAGGAAATAGCGAAAAGATAGAGACTGGGGGCTAGGGGCTAGTTATGAACTCTTTTACTAGCCTCTAGCCTCTAGCCCCTGAATCATGGTTGCGATACTCGAAACAAGACGGCTGCGCGATTTCGACTGGCTGCTGACGGGCCTGGCGGTGGCTATCGCCGTCTTCGGCACGTGGCAGATTTACAACGCGCAGCCCGAGATGGGCTACTGGAAGAAGCAGCTCATCGGCCTCGGCGTCTCGCTCGTCGTGATGCTGACGGTCGCCTTCACGGACTACCGCAAGCTCGTTAACATCGCGCCGATCTTCTACGCCTTCGGGCTGCTCCTACTCGTCATCGTGCTCGTGCCCGGCATCGGGCTGAAGATAAACGGGCAGCGGGCGTGGATAGGAGTCCCCGGCTTGGGCCAGTTCCAGCCGTCGGAGTTCATGAAGATACCGACGGTGCTGATGCTGGCGCGCTACTTCGGCCGCCCCCGCCAGTCCGCGCTCACGGTCAAAGAGATTCTTATGGGCGGGATGATACTGGCGCTGCCCGTCGTGCTGATACTCCTGGAGCCGGACGCGGGCCAGGCCCTCACCTACTTCCCGCTGCTCGCCGTCGTCCTCTTCCTCTCCTCGATACGTATGTGGCTCGTCATCGCTTCGCTCGTCGTCGCGGCTGTGGGAGTCCCCGCGGCCTACGTCGTCGGCGTCGAGACGGGCATCGTGAAGGCGTACCAGCAGAAGCGCATAGAGGTCATACTCGACCCGGAGAACGCCGACCGGCGCGACATCGGCTACCACACCTGGCAGTCCATCATCACGGTCGGCAAGGGCGGGCTGACCGGCTCCGACGCCGCGGGCGAGGCATCGCAGAGCCGGCTCAAATACCTGCCCGAGCCGCACACAGACTTCATCTACGCGGTGACGGCCGAGAACACAGGCTTCGTAGGCTCCGTGCTGCTGCTTCTGGCCTACGCCGTGCTGCTCACCAAGCTCATACACGGCGCGCGCCGTGCCCCCGACCGCACGGGGATGCTCGTCATCATGGCTATCGTCGGGGGCTTGGCCTTCCAGATACTCATCAACGTCGGCATGGCGCTCGGCATCCTGCCCGTCATAGGGGTGCCTCTGCCGCTCATGAGCGCCGGCCTCTCGGCCATACTCGCCACCTCCGTCGCCATCGGCTTCGCCATCAGCATCAGGCTGCGCCGCTTCGTCAACTGAAGCCGGGGACGGCTCTTTCACCTTTCCCGCTCGCCTTTTCGCGCGGCGGTCGTTTATACTGGCGCTGCCTGTCCACCCGCCTGAACTTAAACCTTCCGGCACGGCGCGCGAAACAATCCGGCTTCTTTTCTGCGGCCGGCGCGCCTTCGAGTTGACGGGGCAAGGATTTCGAGGGGCCGACGGGCGCCTCAAGTTGAAACGTTTTTGCCGAGCCGCCGGGCGGCGTGCCGGGAGCCGTCGCGCTTCGACGAGAAGGCGCGCACTCCCCGCCCCGCCGGGAAGGCTGCGAAGGCCCTACGCTGGAATCAGCGTAAGGCCCGACGCGCCGGAGGCGGCCCGAGCAGTCGGAGATTTCCGGTGAACAGTCCCGAACGCTTCCCGACGGAAGGGGGCCAGTCCCCTGCCGTCGGCGCGGCACGAGGAGCGGTGCAGGGCGAAAGCCCTGCCGCGCCAGCGCCGCGGTGTGCCTCCCGGCCCGCCGCGCGCGGCGGCGCGCCCCTCAGGACTGCTCGCCCTACCGTCTCCGGCCCACCCAAACATACACACACCAACACGGCGGGGAGCGTGCGCGCCTTACGAGCGCACGCGGCCCGCGCCGACTAGGGGGATAGTTTTTCACAGATGCCGAAAGAGATGATTGTCAGCGTCAACGGGCGCGAGAAGAAGATCGCCATTCTGGAGAACGGCCGCGTCACGGAGTTCTACATCGAGCGGGGCGAATCGAGCCAGGGCATAGTCGGTAACATTTACAAGGGGCGCGTCATGCGCGTCCTGCCGGGCATGCAGTCGGCCTTCGTGGACATTGGGCTCGAGCGCGACGCCTTCCTATACGTCTCCGACTTCTTCGACGAGGAGGAGGAGTTCGAGCGCATAGTCGTGGACAAGAAGAGGAGCGAGGGGGCGGACGACGAGTCGGCCTCGCGCGCCGCGGCCGAGCGCATCGAGCGAGCGCGCATAGAGCGCGAGCGGCAGATGGAGGCCGCGCAGGAATCGGCGCAGGAATCGGCCGAGCCGGCCGCAGCCCTCGGGGTCGAGGAGGAGGAAGAGGAGGCGACCGCGCCCGAGGTCGGGGGGGCCGTCGCAGAGGCTCACGCCCGCGGGGCAGAGGAGGCGGAAGAGGGCGCCGGTCGCCGCGGCCGCGACCGGCGCAAGCGCAGGCGCGAGCGCGGGGGTACGGCCGAGCAGCCGCGCGAGGCCGCGGCCGCCTCGGTGGGCGCCGGGGCCGGCGTCGAGGGCGTCGAGACGCCATTCGTCGCGGGCGCAGACTCCTTCGAGCGCGTCGTGGACGAGGACGAGGCCGCCGCCGAAATGGGCTCGATGTTCAAGGACGCCCGCCTTCAGGAGCGCCTGAGCGACCAGACCCGCGCCGTCGAGTTCGACATTGAGCCCACGACGGCCGCCGTC
>DASPKR010000296.1:0-9511 GCA_035627975.1 Pyrinomonadaceae bacterium
CCGACCGTGTACGCGCGCGCGCCCAGTGAGCGCGCCGACTCTGCCGCGCGCTCTCCCGTGTGCACGCGCACCCCGCCGAAGTCGTGGCCGAAGCGTGTCTCCATGAAGGACAGAGTCTCGGCGTCGAGCGGCCTGCCCCCCGAGTTGAGCGCGTAATCAACCGCGGGCTGCGCGTCGCGGGGCTCCGACCCCGCGGCGGCCCTGAGCTGAACGTTCGGCGGGCCTCCCGCGCACTCACCGCATTCGCCGCAGCCGCACTTGCGCTGAAGGCGCACGGTCGTGTCGGGCATGAGCATAACGCGCTCGGCGACACTCTCGGCTTCCCGCTCGAAGGCGTCGCCGGTGCTGACCGTCCTCGGCTTGGCCTGCGCGCCCGCCTTACGTCCCAGAGTAACGAGCGGGTGCCGGAGCGGCGCAGGAGAAGAGCGCGCGGCGCGGCTGCCCGCGCGACTCGGAGCCGCACGCGGGGTCGCCTCCGTCGCCGTCCGTTCGCGTCGTTTAGGTGCTGATCCCACGCCTGTTCGCTCGATTCAACTTCAGTGGTCTCAAGGTCAGCCGCCCGGTCGCTCAACGCGGGAACTGCTGCTGCATGAACCGGAAGACGTTGGGTCGCATCCGACGAAGCTGGTCGGGCGCGGTCTGGTACAAAGCGAACGATTCCGCGAAGTACTCCTGCCAGACGCTCACGGGGTTCGGGTACGTCGTCGGCATCTGGCGTCCCGCCGGCCCGCCGTCCTGAAGCGCGGCCTGCCTGAAGGCCGGCTGCCGCGCCCCCGCCGCCAGAGCATCGGTGACGGTGGCGGTGCCGCCCGTCGTCCAGCGCGCGCCGGACAGAGACCGCGCGCTCGTCTCCGCGGTCTGCGCGGCTGTGAGCGCGCTCATGAGCTGGTCGAACCGTGCGCGGTCGGGCGCGCCGGGGGCAGGAATCCTGAAGTTGCCGCCGCCCGTGCCGAACTCAGCCAGCAGCGCCGCCTGCGCGCGATCCCTCGACGCCCCCGTGGTTCGCAGCGCGCTCAGGTCGTGCGCGTGGCCGACCTCGTGCACGACCGCGTGAGCCGCGAACGTGAGCACGCGGCCCGCACGGCCCATGCGCGCCCTGCCAGCGGTGAAGGCGTTGTCGAAGACGTTGACGGTGTGTGTGGCCTGATCGTATTCGGCGGCGGCAGACGGAGTCGTCGCGGACGCGCCTCTCTGCCGCGTGAAGCGGAGCGCGCCGAGGGCCGTGAGCTGCGCATCGGGGATTTCTCCCAGCCCGATGAGCACCTGATCGAACTCGCCCTGGCTGAACCCGGTTCGGCGGAAACCCATGCGGTCGAAACGATCCTGCAACTGTTGGCGCTGCTCCGCGCGCAAGCCCTCGACGCCGATGGCCCCCTGCCGCTCGATGAGGATTTCGACGCCCAGAGTGCCGAGGTCGAGGCGCGTGAAGCGGTACGCGTCGTAACTGCCGCCGAACTGCGTGAGGTCGAGCGCGAGCATCACGATCGTGTTGGGCGTAAGCGTCCCGTTCTGCACCAAGCTGGCCGCGACGCTGGTCAGTCCGCGTTGCAGGCCCGACGGGATCGTGCTGCTGAAGCGCGCGGTTGTGTTCGCCGGCAGGGGGACAGTGGTCGTCCCGCCCTGCGTGGAGAAGAGGTCGTCAATGCCTATCACGACTTGCGAGGTGATGACGCGGAGCCGCTGACGGGCCGCCGTGACCGCGGCGTGACGCGCGCTCTGGTGCGCCGTGGGTCGTGCGGGGAGAGGCGCTTCCAGCTCGGCGCTCAGTTCGGCGGCTCCCGTGTCAACGTCCGCCTGCGGCAGGCCGAAGGGCAAGATTTCGTCGCGGCGCTGCTCGTACAGCTCTTGCAGCGTAGGCGGCGTGCGCACGGAGCCGCTCCTCGTGCGCGTGCGCGCCACGAGCGCCTCGCGCACGGCGGCGCGGTAGGCGCTTCTCACGTCGTCGGCGACCGCCGTGGCCGCGGGGTCGTTGGCGATTACCGAGAGCGCATTCTGCGCGGTGGTGCGCATCGGCGTGAGTATCTCCGAGATGTCGCGGTCGGGCTGCAAGGCGAAGTGCGTGCCTTGCCCGCGCAGGAATTCGGCAGCGATTCTCGCGAACTCCCGCCTCTCCTCCGGTGTAGCGGCGCGGACGGGCCCGGCAGGCGGGGGCGTCTGGCGTTGGACGGCGGCAACGTCCTGCTTCGGGGCCGCGCCGGCGTTGCCCTGCTGGACGACGTGCGCCAGCTCGTGCGCCAAAAGCCTTGAGCCTTCGCCCGTCCGCGGCGCGTAGCGTCCTGCCCCGAACACGACGTGCGTCCCGACCGTGTAGGCCAGCGCGTTGACCGCGCGCGCGGACGCCGCCGCCTGCTCGTCTGTGTGAACGCGGACGCGGCTGAAGTCCTGCCGGAATCGCGGCTCGAAGAAGCCCCGCGTAGTAGCGTCCAAAGCCTGACCGGGCGAGCGCAGCACTTCCTAGACGATGTCGGGAGCAGAGTTGTGTTGGCTGTGCTCCGCGGCGGCGGCGCGGCGTTGGAGGCCCTCCGACTTGTGCGCGCAATCCTCACACCCCGCGCCCTCGCCGCACGCGCACTTGCGCTGCAAGCGCACGGTCGTGTCGGGCATACGCATAACGCGCTCGGCCACCGCATCGGCTTCGAGCTCGAAGGGGTCGCCGGGCTGGCTCACCTCGAGCTTAGGCTGTATCGGCCCTGCGTCGCCGCGCGGCGTTTCGCTCGGCGGGGTCTCACTCGGCGTCGGCTGCGGCCCTTCTTCGCCGCCCCAATTTATGAAGGGGAAAATGCGTCGGAGGAAAGCCCTGATCTGGTTGATGAGCAGGTTGACTGCGACGTTGAGGTTGAACTCCCAGTGCCACGGCTCGTTCAGGTTCGGGTTCTGAAGGAAGGCGTAGGAGGCCGCGTTGCGCTGCAGCCAGTTGAACAACCAGGAGGCGCGCCACGTCGCGATGTTCGGCGCGTCGGTCTCGGCCGTCGCCCAAGTCGTGCCCTCAAGGTAAGTCAGGTCAACCGTCCGCCCCTGCTGGTGCGGGCTGTAGCCGGGCGAGAAGACGCGCTGGTTGATGTAGTTGGCGAGGAAGTTGACGGCGTCCGGGCCGTGCTCGCCGCCCGCGAGGGCTTGGCGCTGCGTCGTGGTGTCCGTGTAGTACTGGTCGTAAAACCGATTCCAGATGCTCAACTGCTCCGTCGCGGGCCTGTACCCGCTCCGCACGCGTATGTCGGTCACGTTCCGCGCTAGAGGGTCTCCGGCCGCGCGCGCCGCGCTCAGGGCAGTCCGCGCGTGCGCGAGCATCGGCAGCAGGTACGCGTTTCCGACGTTACGGTCGAATTGAATGGTGCGGCCGGGGAGCGAATCGCCCGCGGCGAGCGTCATCAAGTCGGCCGAAGGGACGGTGTGCGTGTAGGCGGCCCCGCGTGAAGTCCAAATGCTCACCTGCGCGTCGTACACCTGCCGCATGAAGGTGTCGTAGGCGGCGTCGCGCCCGCGCCTGCGGGGCACGTTCGCCGACGTTATCTGCGCGGGCTGGCGCTGCAAGACGGAGCCGGGCGCGCGGCTCAGGCTCAAGCCGGGCCGCCGCGGGTCGAGCTTCGGCTGCACGACCGGGGACGTCGTCGTGCCGGTCGAGGTCGGCGTCGTTGTAGTCGTCGGGGCGGGTATCCTCAAAAACTCCCTGACGCCGCCGAGGTAGTTGCGCCAGACGCTCGGCCCTGCGCGGTAGCCGGGCACTTCGATGGTCACGACCGGCACGCCGTGACCCGAGAGCCACACGCCGAGCGAGACGCCGCCAGTCATCGCTCCTTGCAGCGGGTAGATGAGGCTGTTCGGCGACGCGCCCGCCGCAGTGCCGGGGCGGCGGCTCGCGGGGAAGCCCGCCCGCGGCGCGTTGCCGGGCGTGGCGGCCGTGCCGACGGCCGGGTTCGTGGCCACCACCATCCTTTCGGTCATCTCCATCGCGGCCAGATTCCGCGGGTCGCCCGTGAAGGCGCTCTCGCGCTCGGCGGCCGTGCCGACGGCCGGGTATGAGGCGATGTCTTCGGCGCGCTGCTGCGCGGGCGTTGCGCCCGCCGGGAGCGTGCGGCGCGAGTGGATGGGGTCGAGGAAGACGCCCCCGAGCCGTCGGTTGCTGATGGCGTGGATGCTCAAGACCCTTTCGGGGGCGAACTCGCTGACCATCGTCGAAATCTGATTCGCAATCGGGTTCGGGCTGGTGTAGTTCGTGCCGAACTCGCGGTTCAAATCGGGGACGCGCGTCGCCCCGCTCCCGGCGGCGCGGCCCGTGCCGGGGTTCGCGCGCGGGACGAAGAGCGTGTTGAAGTCCGTCGCCATCGTGCGCGAGGCGATTTGGCGGTCGGCCTCCGCGCCGAGCGCTTGGGCGCTGGCCTCTTCGCCGTGGATGCCAGCCACGACGAGCGCACGCCTTCCCGTTATCGAGGCTGCAGACGCGGGGTAGAAGTTAGTGTCCGGGCCGCTCGCGACTGGGTTGGAGCGGCGGGGCGTGCCGTCGGGGTTCATCAGCTCGTTCGGCCTGTAGGTTCGCCGCACCTGCGGCGCGCCCGTAGCCGACGACTGCTGCACGACGTGGGCCAGTTCGTGCGCCAGAAGCCTCTGGCCGCCCTCGGTCTCCGGCGCGTACTGACCGGCCCCGAAGACGACGTTCTGCCCGACCGTGTAGGCGAGCGCACCGACTGAGCGCGCCGACTCCTCGGCCCGCCAGCCCGTGTGCACGCGCACTCCGCCGAAGTCGTGCCCGAAGCGCGGCTCCATGAAGGCGCGCGTGGAGGCGTCCAGAGGCTGGCCGGGCGCGCGCAGTACCTCGCCCACGATTGATGGGGCCGCCGAATCAATTTCCGCGTGGGGCGCGGCGCGGCGCTGAAGGCTCACGGGCTTACTCGCGCACTCCTCGCACTCGCCGCCCGCCCCGCCGCACGCACACTTACGTTGCAGCCTGACGGTCGTGTCCGGCATACGCATAACGCGCTCGGCCACGCCGTCGGCCTCGCGCTCGAACGGGTCGTCTGGGTTGCCGATTGTGAGCTTGGGCTGAAGTCTCGGCCCCGCGCTGAGCTGGCCGGGGAGCGTTTCATACAGCGGAAAGGGCGGCGAGGCCGCCGGCGCCGTGCCGGGCGCGCGCGAGGAGCCGGCGGGCTGAGCGTCATGCGCGGGGCCGCCGCTTTCTCTCTCCCTCGTTTGCATCGCCGCTCTCATAGCTCAAGCGCCCGGCTGCTCCTCTTCTTCCGCGATCTCCGTAATCCCGCTCACGCATGGGGCGACCAGGCTCTCGCCGCTGGCCGGCATCCTCCTGAAGAGCTTCCCGGAGACCCGCACCGTCTTGCCGTCGAAGCGCTCGCGCTCGGCGGCCGGCCTGCGCGCCTGGGGCGTGTTGTACGACTCGAGATAGACGACGGTGCCGTCTTCGAGAATTAGCTGCGCGTAGTCCTTCGGCCGCGATTCAGACGGCGACGGCGGCACCTTCGAGGGCATCTCAATGGCGCGGTAGCGGCCGACTACCGTCGCCGTCTCGCCGCCGTGTCGTGAAACGTCGCGCGCGTTCCTGACCTCGGGGCCATCCTGCCGCTCGTCTCTTCGAGCCATAGCGCCGCCTCCGCCCCCTCAAGTCTTAATGAGCTTCAGGTACTTCTGCATCATCTGCCCTTCGAGACCGACGTTGGCCCCGGTGGTCATCTTGATTTTCCAGAAGGTGTCGCCGTCGCGCACGACCGGCCTCTCTATGACCTTGAACTTATCGCCCTTGGCGATCTTCGTCAGCTTGCCCGCGGCGTCAACCAGCGGCGCGTCAGCCGTGTTTATCTCGCCCAGCGTCAGCTTCTCCGGCTCGACCACAAGGGTAGTCTGCTTCGTGCCGTGGCCCAGCGTCGAGGCCTGGAACTCGTCGAAGCTCTGCTTCTTCGAGGCCGGGCCGTACATCCAGACCCAGAAGGGCTTCGTCGAGCCGGTCGCGTTCTCGAGGCTGACGTAGTCCTTGCCGCTCGCGAGTATCGCGGTCGCGAAGTGGTAGTTCCAAGTGGAGACGTCCACCATCGTGCCGGAGACGGGGTCGAGCTTTTTGTGGGCCTTGAAGCCGGGCATGTCGAACTCCGTGCCGACCGCTATGCCCTGCCCGACGGTGGGGACGGCGAACTTGTTTATGCCGTATTTCTTGTCGAACTTCTCCTTGTCGGCGGCGGGGAGGTCGTTATACTTCTTGAGCGCCTCGGCGCGGGTCAACCCCGAGCCGAACTCCTTCTTGAATAGCTCCTCCGACCAAAGCTCCGGCGCCGTCGGGTCGGGCGAGCCGCCGCCCGCGCCGAAGCTCGTGCGCGGCTTCCCGAACTCCTCCACCGTCCCGCTCTTGCCCTTTATCACGGGGACGGTCGTCTCCGTGTCCGCGATCCCCATCACCTGCCTGCAAGCCTTCATGCAGGCGGCAATCAGCGTGAGCGGGTTGCCCGTCGCGGCCTCCACGGGGATGACTTCGTTGAGCGTCTTGGTCTTGCCCTTCGGGCTGTCGGGCGCGCTGCCCGTCATCGTGCTAGGCCCGGTCTTGAGCGACACCTTCGACCCCTGCGCCTTGAGTATGCTGTTGGCGCTCGAAATCTTGTCGGGTGCCGCCCAGGACATCTTCGAGTGGCCCCAGCCCAAGTCCTCGACCGCGAGCTGGCCGTCGTCGGAGACCTTCAGGGCTTTCGTGCCGGGGTGAGCCCAGCCGAGCGACGTGCCGGCCGATTGCGCGGCGGTGTCGAAGTCCGTGAACCTTTGCACCGACGGGCCTGCGGGCGAGATTCGCGGCGAGCCGCCCCCGCCCGCGCCGCCCGTCTGCTGTATGACGTGCGTCAGCTCGTGCGCAAGCAGAGACTTTCCGGCGCTCGTGCCGGGCGCGTAGCGCCCCCGCCCGAACACTATGTCGCGCCCGATTGTGTAGGCGTGCGCGCCGATCTGCCTGGCCGAATCGGCCGCCCCGGCGTCGGTGTGCACGCGGACGTGGCCGAGGTCAACGCCGAAGCGCGGCTCCATGAAGGCGCGCACGCCCGCGTCCAGCGGCTGGCCCGAAGAGGAGCGCGGCACGATGTTCGCCGCCGAGGGGACAGAGACAGCCGCTTCGGCGCCCCCCGCCGCGCGACGCTGCACGCGCGGCCCCTCCTCTGCGCACTCCGCGCAAGTCCCCCCGCAGGCGCACTTCCTTTGCAGCCGCACGGTCGTGTCGGGCATCCTCATTATCCGCTCGGCCACGCTGTCGGCCTCGCGTTCGTAGGCGTCTCCGGGCCGACTTATTTGTAGCTTGCCTTGCAGCTTCGGCGGCGCGGCGAGGCTGACCGCCGGCACCTGTTTGGGGTAGGAGGGCGACGGCACTGCGGCGCGAGACCGCCGCGCCGGGGCGCGGCGAAGCGAGGCGGCGGGGGCAGGCTCGCCGCCGTCTCTCTCCCGGCTGTGTTGAGTCGCTCTCATGCCTGACGTGTGCGAGCCCGCAAGCCGCACCAGCAACGGCTTTCGTTATTAGCGTTCAAGGGGACGGGCACCCGGCGGCGCTCCAGGCGGCGTTGCGCTGCTCCGTAATGCGTGGTATCGCTATCTGTTGGGCGACAGTGCCTCCGATTACGGGGAAGCTGCTCGAAAGGATGGCACGGTTGCATGCCTGGAAGAGCGGGACTACGCGGGCATAGTCCCGCGCGTTGACGGGGCTTGAGCAGCCGACGCTACGCAGGGCGTCCCGCAGGTCAACCCTCAAGTGCACTCCGCCGACATCCTCCGTGCACCTCTGGAAGGTCACAAGCGTAGCCGTGCCTCCCAGCGCGCGATTACAGCCCATTCGCTCAAAGATGCCGATGTTGGGGTCGCTGCATTGGTCTAAGAGGTTACACGTCAAGAACGCCTGCTGGTATTCGGCGTTGGGCGCCGTGAAAGCCTGCTGTAGGCGCGTCATGGTCGCGTGGTTGACGCGGGCCAGCCAGAGCGGGTCTTCAAACTCACCCCGACGAAAAGCCGCGCCGATGGAGTCCGTCAGGCATTTGTAAATTTGGAGGAAGAGCCCGGTCGCCAGCAGCCTCCGGGGGTTGAAGAGTGCCGTGATGGCGGCGCTGTCTTGATCCGCCAGCGCGATGGCCTGGTCGCGCGGGGTAGGGGCGGCCGGCGCGGGCGTCGGGGTTGGCGTCGGGGGCGCCGGCGTTGTCACGCGGATGCCGACGACGTGCCGCTCGGCGGTGGGGCCGGGCGTCGGCCCGTGGTTGACGGTAGGGCTCTGTATGCGCGAAACGGCGATGCCCGCGCCCAGAGGGGCGGCGGCCGTCAGCACGGTCTTCGCCTTCTCCGCCCTCGCGCAGCCCAGTATCTCGTTGTAGCGGGGTATCCCGTCCACGCTCGTGAAGCCGTGTAGCTCGAACAAAGTCGTCGGGGCCTGCGCGCGAGCGTAGGCGACGAGCGCGGCCTCTTGCCCCGGCGCGAACTCGTCGCACTCCTGCCCGAAGCGGAAGAGACGGAGGCCGGGCACGAACGCGTGGTCGCCCGCGGCACAACCAGGCGGCTCGACGATGTTCCCGTAGCCGCAAGCGCGACGGATTACGGGAGACGAAGGGGATAAGCGGACGGCCACGTCACCGCCCCTCATCACCGCGTCGGCGACGTTGTCGGCCTCACTTTCAGCCGAGTCGTCGGGGCTGCCTACGACGGGCTTGCATAGAGGGCCTCCGCCCCCGCGCTGCTGGAGGACGTGCGCCAACTCGTGCGCGAGCAGGTGACGCCCGGGCGCCGTTTCGGGGGCGTACTCGCCCGCGGCGAACGCCACGTCGCTCCCGACCGTGTACGCGCGCGCGTTCAAAGCCTTCGCCGACGCCGACGCCCCCGCGCCCGTGTGAATACGCACGTGGCCGAAGTCGTGCCCGAATCGAGATTCCATGAAGGAACGGGCCGAGGCGTCTAACGGGCGCCCGCCCGAACGCAACACGTCATGCACCGCCGCCGGCGCTTCGGAAACCCCGGAGTCGCCGGTCGCCTCTGGCGCCGCGCGGCGCTGGGCACTCGGTTGTTTGCTCGCACACCGCTCGCATTCCTCGCCCGTCCCTTCGCAGGCGCACTTGCGCTGCAAGCGCACGGTCGCGTCGGGCATCCGCATGACGCGCTCGGCCACGCTGTCGGCCTCGCGCTCGTAAGGGTCATCGGGCCGGCTCACGCTCAGTTTGGGCTGCAACACTCGACCGGGGCCGCTGAGTGTTACGAGCGGCGTCACCGCCGGCAAAAAGGGGATGGGATAAAGCTGCGCGCACGGTGCGGCGGCGCGCGCTGGGGCGCGGGGCGCGGCTTCCTTCCCCGTGCCGCCGCGCTCGTGCGTCGCCGTCATAGCGGCCTTCATCCCGACATCTCCTTAACAGAACGCCCCGTCCCTCGTCTCACACGTTGCGAAGCGGGCAGACGGCGCCGCTCTTGCGGTACTCGCGCTTCACTGCCTCGACCAGGTGCTCGGAGCTGAGCGCCCCGCCGCCGCCGAGCGCGAGGAGCGAGGCGTGGAGGACGGCGTTGCGTATCT
>DASPKR010000297.1:0-3636 GCA_035627975.1 Pyrinomonadaceae bacterium
TCGAAGACGTAGCGCACGGCGTCGAAGACCTCGGGCGCGTCCCGACGCATCGTGCCGAGCGCCGCGGCGGCGAAGTGGCCCGCGCCCCCGCCCGCCTCGATTATTTGGAAGACTGGTGGGCGGCCCAGCTCGTCAAACAGCCCGCGGAAGTATCTCGCGAAGGTCGAGCCGAAGAGGCTGCTGGTCTCAGGGCTTGTGCGGTAGTCGCCGGTCCGGCCCCAGCGCTCGACGCCGCGTCGGCGGTAGTAGCCCTCCCGCTCGTCGTAGAGCGCCGCGCGCATCCACTCGGCGAAGGTGATCGCGCCCTCGCGGGCGATCCTCCCGCGCAGCCTTTCGGCGAGTGAGTCGGCGCCCTCCTGCTCTCGGCTACTCTTCCCGCGACTCATTGGGCTCACGGTTGAGCAGGCGCGTCGTGTGGTCTGTGACGCTGGCGGACGGGGGCGCAAGCTCGCCCGTGTCGTAGCGCGGCGGCTGGTAAGTGTTCGCGGCAACGGGCGGAGTCTTCGCCGCGGGAAGCGAGCCGGCGCGCGGCTGCGGCGTGCCGAGGTAGTTAGGGAGCGTGGGCGGCGGAACGTAGGGCTGCTCCGCGAAGGGCGCGACGGCCGGCGGGTACTTGTCTTCGAGGAAGACGGCGTAGAGTATTCTCAGCAGCCCGCCTACGAAGCACAGGACGGCGGCGAGGCCGGCTATCTCGGCCGGCAAGTCCAAAAGCTCCACGCCCAGAATCGCGACCAGAGGGACGACGAGCAGCGTGCTTAACATCAGCATAGCGCCCTGCCGCACGCCCTTCTGGCGGGGCGAGAGCGGGGCCGAGACGGGCGGGGGCGCGGGGCGGAACTGTAGCTTGCCGCCGCCGGCCAGCGCCTCGCTCACGACGTTCAGGGGGAAGCCGCAGCTCGAACAGAAGCGCACCTCGTTCGAGAGCTGTCTCTGGCCGCACTGTGGGCAAAACATCTTCGACTCCTCAAATCAAAATGACGGGCGACGGGTGACGAGCATTTATAACTCGTCACCCGCCGCTTGTCACTCGCCACCGCGGCCTACGCCCGCGGGAGCGGGGAGCCGGAGAAGAGCCGGAACGTGGCGTGGGCGCGCCCTTCGTGGTGCGCGGCGCGCGCGAGCGTCTCGACCATTAGTGAGAAGAGCGTGCGCGGCGGGCCTTGCGGCGTCGCCACCTCCCTGGTGAGGTCTGCGTCGGAGCGGAAGAACTCGAAGGCGCGTAGGCGCGTCGCCTCGGCCTCGCGCAGGTACTCCTCGACCTGCGCGCCGGTGGCGAGCGCCTCGGGCAGAGTCCACTCGAAGGGGTCGTCCCAGAGGTCAACGGTGATGCCGCCGAAGGTCTGCTCGACGGCCGCGGCGCTGCGAAGCAGGTGCTCGCCGCAGGAGCGGATCGAGTGCGGGCCCCCGGCGGCGGGCGGCGGCTGCCAGTAGAGCCTGTCGGCGGGGACGGCCCGCACCAGCGCGACGGAGCGCTCGTGCAGACGCGCGAACTCTTCGCCGAGGCTTCGGACGATCAGCATGCCAGTTTTTATGAAAGAAGCGCGGCTTACTTGGTGCGGCGGTCTGACTCCTGAATCGCCGTCCCGAAGGTGCGGCCGCGCAGCGCAGGCCCGGAGAAGACGCGCCCCTTGACGCCTACGCGCGCGCCCTTCGAGGGGACGCCGCGCTGCGTTATGACCCAGATTTTGCCCGTGCCGTCGTCAAGCTCATACGCGCCGCCGACGAAGGGGACGCCGTAGCTGTCCGTGACCGTGCCGGCCACGCCGACCTCCTTGTCCATGTAGCGGTTCGGGTCGGCGTTAATCTTGCCGATGTTCGTGCGGCTCGGGCAGGCCGTAAGGCCGAGCGTGAGCGCGGCGAGTAGCGTTGACAGAAGCAGTGCGCGGCGTTTGCTCACTTGCGTCTCCTTCCTTCTCGTCGAGTTGTCGGGAGAGCCCTGGCATCATAGCACGCGAAAAACCTTACCGGGAAAAGCGGCCCCGGCGGCAGCTATCGCGCGGCGGCGCCCCGTTGGTGTATAAAGCTTCTCGGCCGCGCCCCCGGCGCCACCTTTGATTGCCGCCCGCGCGGCGGCAGTTGCCTTTTTTCTACAGCACCACACGCCCGACGCCGAGGTTAAAAACGATGACACGCAAGACCGCCTCCATCGCGCCCCTGCTCCTCGCGCTCGTCTGCGCTCAGGCCGCGGCGCGGCAACTGCCCGAGCCGAAGCTCACGCCGACTCCATCGAACGAAAAGCAGACTGCGCTCATACGCGAGGGCGTCGCGCTGCACGAGCGCGGCGACTACGACGGCGCCGTCCGCAAGTACGAGGAGGTGCTGGCCGAGAACCCCTCGAACACGGTCGCGCTATACGAGATGGGCTACGCGCTCTTCGCCAAGAAGGACTACAAGCGCAGCCTCGAAGTCGGCTACCGCGGCGCGCAGTACAAATCCGACCAGCTCGGCCACATACTCATGCTCGTCGGCAACAACCTCGACCAGCTCGGCGAGCCGCAGAAGGCCGTCGAGGCCTACAAGAAGGGCATCAAGCTCTTCCCCGCCGACGGCATGCTCCACTTCAACCTGGCGATAACCTACAGGAACATGAAGAAGCCGGAGGAGTCGAGGAAGAGCCTCAAGGCCGCCGTCACGCACTCGCCCGCGCACGCGAGCAGCCACCTAGCCCTCGCCGTAACTTTCTTCGAAGGCGGCTACCGCGTCCCGGCCTTCTTCGCCGCCGCGCGCTTCCTCACGCTTGAGCCCAGCTCGCAGCGCTCCGCGGCGGCCGCGCGCATAATGACGGACGTGCTGCGCGGCGGGGCCACGAAGGGCAGCAAGCCGAACGAGATAAACCTGGCCCTAGACCTGAGCGCCAAAAAGGACGAGGGAGACTTCAGCACGGTTGACCTCGTGATGGGGCTCTCCGGCGCGATGACGCTCAGCGAGGAGAAGGGCAAGGCCAAGACGCAGGCGCAGCTCCTAGCCGAACAGGTCGGGACGGTGCTCGGGCTGCTCGAAGAGGACGCGGGCAAGAAGAAGCAGTCGTCCTTTACGCACCAGTATTACCTGCCCTACTTCGTCGAGCTGAAGCGGAAGGGCCACGCCGAGGCGTTCACATACCACACGCTACAGGCGACGGGGCTGCCCGGCGTGCGCGAGTGGCTCGAGGCCAACAGCGGCCGCGTCATGCAATTCCTCATCTGGTCGAAAGGCTACCAGTGGCCGAAGGACGTGAAACTCTAAAAAGCGCGGGGGGTGAAGAGGGATGAAGCGTCGCGACTTCATGCGCGCGGGCGCGGCCGCCGGCGTGGCCGCTGCGGCGAAAGAGGCGCTCGGGCTTCAGACGCCGGCCGTCGTAACGCGGGCCGCGCGGCCCGTCGTCGTAGCCTCGGCCAACGGCAACCAATTCAAGAACGGCGGCACGGAGACATGCGTCGTGCGCGCCTTCCGGCTGATGACGGGAGGCGCCGACGTGTTGGAGGCGGTCGTCGCGGGGGTTCAGATAAACGAGCTCGACCCGGCCGACGACAGCGTGGGCTACGGCGGGCTGCCTAACGCCGAGGGGGTCGTGCAGCTCGACGCCTCGTGCATGCACGGCCCGACGAAGCGCGCCGGCGCCGTCGCCGCCCTCGAAGGCGTCCGCACGCCCTCGCT
>DASPKR010000298.1:0-2059 GCA_035627975.1 Pyrinomonadaceae bacterium
AGAGTATCGGGAGTGGGACCCGACCAAAGACCCGAAGAAGGGGGACGTGAGGATCATCGAGCGCGAGTGCGTGAACGTGACCTTCACCTTCAACTGCGTCCCTGTTCTCGGCTCCAACCCGCCCGTCTGGTGGAAGTGCAACCCGCTCACCTACGGCCAATGCGTGGGTACCCGCGTCAGGCTCTGCTGGGAGGTCTATAAAGTGGTCGGCATGTGCACCGATTACGCTGATAAAGACTGCACGCGCGCACTCGGACAGTCGGAGGCGGTGGACTGGTTCTGCCTCGAAGAGTGAAAGTGGGGGGCGAGACTTTACTCCTCTATGAGCGGATGCTTGAAGAGGCGCTGGCACGCGACGGCCGGGCGCAGGCCCCCTTTGTACGGCGGCGGCGGCTATCTCGGGGCGCGGAAGAATTAGCCACAGAGGCATGGGGGAGGTAGAAGGCAGTTAAGAGACGGTCGAGCGGGTTGACTGCCTTCTGCCTTCTTCTCCGTGCATCCTCGCCTGTGTGGCTAATTGTTATTCGGAGAATTTTTCCCGGAAGTCTTTGGAGCTGCGGCGCAGCGAGAGCCAGTCGTCGAAGATTTCGGGCTGGTTGAGCCAGACGGTGAACCACTCGGCTATCTCGGCCTTCTCGGCGCGCTTGCGCTCGTTGACCGACTGGTTGCGGGCGATCATCTGCGCGCGCGTCTTGCCCTTCAAGACCGTCTCGTGGACGCGTCTGAGGCCCTCGCGGTCTCCCCTTCTTTGGAACTGCCGGCGCAGGTTGTCGAGCCGCTTGATGGAGGCGGCCGCGTCGTCGAATGTCGAGAACTTCAGCACGTTGCGGAACATGGCCTCGTAGGGGTCGGCCGTGCGCCAGCGCGCGTCCATCTCCAGGACTTCGGCGTGGCGTAGCTCGGCCCCCTCGTCGGCCAAAAGCCGGGCCGTCGCCGCCGGGCTTTCCACCGCCCCCTCGCCGAAGCGGCCGCGCACGGCCTCCATCACAGCCTCGAGCTCGGCGGCGCCGACCGACTCGCAGTCAAGCCGCTCCCAGACCTCTATCATCAAGTCCCGCTTCGTGCGCGCCTTCCACTCGCCCTTCGTCGTCGTCGTCACGCCGGAGAGCTTAACGCCCGCCCGCCGCCGCCTTCAAGGCCGGAAACCGGCGCCCATTAGACCTTTAATGAAGGCACACCGCGTTTTTCAGCAAGCGCGACGGGGGTTTTAACGGGAAGTGGAAGAATTCCTCAGCAACCTTGAATCGGCCTTCATGGACAGGCGCGCGCTGCCGCGCGTCGCGCCGCAGTCGAAGCTCTGGGCGGCGGTCGAGAACACCACCCGCAACGAGATGCTCGGCATGGCCGAGGTCGCGGACTTCTGCGGCCTCGGCCTCGCCCTTCGTCAGATAGCCGACGACCCCGTGGCCGCGCTCGGCGACCGCATGTGGGTCACGCTTGTCGCCGACGAGGGTGTTATCCCCTTGCGCGCCCGCCTCGTCCACATACGCCGCGACGGCCTCTTCGGCCTCAAGCTCGAAGCCCCTTCGGAGCCCGGCCAGCTCTTCCTCCTGCGCCTCTACGAACGCCTCTCCTCCTCGGCGGCCGCGCAGTCCGCCGGCTGACAACCCCCGCCGCATGACGCTCGCGAGGGCGTTGGGTTACAATTTTCCTTTCGGTTGTGACCCGATGACTCACCCTGCGCAGAACACGGATGAGGCGCTCGCCGCCCTTCGGAAATTCTTCGGCTTCGAGGGTTTCCGCGAGGGCCAGCGGGAGGTCATAGATGCCATACTAGCCGGCCACGACACCGTCGTCGTCATGCCCACGGGCGGCGGCAAGTCGCTCTGCTACCAGCTCCCCGCCTTGATGAAAGACGGCGTGACCGTCGTCGTCTCGCCCCTGATCGCGCTGATGAAGGATCAGGTTGACGCCCTTCAAGCGCGCGGCCTGCCGGCCACCTTCGTGAACAGCTCGCTCGACTTCGAGGAGCAGAAGGAGCGCATCGCGGGGGTGCGGCGCGGCGCCTTCAAGCTCCTCTACGTCGCGCCCGAGCGCTTCCGCAGCCAGTTCTTCGTCG
>DASPKR010000299.1:0-2744 GCA_035627975.1 Pyrinomonadaceae bacterium
GTCGTGGCGTGCGCCACCTCGCGCTCGCCCTGCCGCAGCACGACTTTTATGTCCGAGGGGTCGGCGCCCGCGTCCACGCGCACGCGCCCCTTTATCGCGCCCGTCGTCTCCTTCACCTTCTGCGCCGCGGCGGGGGCGGGCGCCACGACGAGCATGGAAATGACGACGGCTCCGAGTAGAAATTTAAAGCTCAGTGACATTTGGTTCTTGGGTCTTTACGTTTTCGGCCGGCTTGGGGGAGGCAGGCGGCGCGGCTTTTAAGCGGCCCGGATTATAACACGCCGCCCGGTGATAGGAGGCGCGGCCACGGATTGATGCGCCCGGCGCGCAGGCAGGATGCCCGCATGGAGGGAGGAGGTGGCGGGCGGGCGCATGTGTCGAGTATAATCCGCGTCGCTCCCCTCGCCCGTTCGAGCGGTTAAGTCCCGAAGACAATGTCAAGAGCAATGCCCCCGAAGAAGCCCGCGCCGCGCGCCGCGCGCCGAGCCCTGCCCGCGTGCCTCTGCGCAGCCCTCCTCTGTTCAACGATTCTGACCGCCGGCGCACGACAGAAGGGCGGCGGGCCCGACCGGCCCGCGCGCCCCGACCAGCAGATTCTCGACGACGGCGACGTGCTCAGGATTGACACAGACCTCGTGCTCGTTGACGTGACGGTGACGGACGCCGAGGGGCGGAGCGTGAGGGGCCTTCGGGCCGAAGACTTCAAGCTCTACGAGGACGGCGAGCAGAGGCCGCTCGCCTTCGTCAACGTCGAGCGGCGCGGCGGCGCCGAGCGGCCCGTCGCCGTCGTGCTCGCCGTTGACGTTTCGGGCAGCATGACCGTCGAGGAGATGGCGAAGTTACAGTCGGCGCTGCGCGACTTCTCGGGCCACCTCTCCAGCCGGCAGGCCCTCTTCTCTCTCATGGCCTTCGGCCGGAGCGCGCGCGTGCTGCAACCCCTGACGGCCGACACGCGCAAGCTCGACCGCGCCGTCGAGCGGCTCGCCCACGAGGCAGAAGGGCTCTCCACGCACACCTACGACGCCGTTGACGACGCCGTGCGGCTGCTCGCGCGCCAGGCGCCGCGCACGCGCGGGCGCGAGCTGATGAAGAGGGCCGTGGTGGTCGTAACGGACGGATTCCCCGTCGGCGACACCGTCAGCGCCTCGACCGTCATCGAGCGCGCCAACGCGGCCGGGGTGAGCGTCTATACGGTGACGCTGCCGTCCTACTCGCGGCTGCTCGCCTCGGCCTCGACCTCGCGCGTGCCGCTGCCGACGCCGCTGGACGTGAGTGGCCTCGTCGAGAAGACCGGCGGCACGAACGTCTATGCCACCGAGCGCGACTACGGCCCTCTGTTTAAGGCGCTCGCCGAGGAGGTCGTCTCGACCTACGTGCTCGCCTTCTACCCCCCTGAAGAGAAAAGGCGCGACGGGCGCTTCCACACGATACGCGTCGAAGCCCCGCGCGGCCTCACAGTCCGACAGAACCGCACAGGATATAAAAGCGGCGACAAGTGACGGGCGGCGGGCGTTGGCGACTCATCCCGCCCTTAACTCGTCACCCGCCGCCGCCCCTCAGTACTCCTCTTCGTCCTCGTCGTCGTAGTCTTCCTCCATATCGTCCTCGACGATGTCGAGCTCGACGGGGTCGAGGCCGACGACTTCGAGCACCGTCCCGCACTCCTCGCACGTCACGGTGTCGCCCTTGTCCGCGTCGGTGTCAACGTGTACGTCGGCGTCGCAATCGGGGCACGTTCCTAAAGGCACGGTTCCTTCCCTCCTGGTGTTGAATGACGCAGAAGGGCGCGCCTTCGGCGGGAGAGCCTTCTGCCTCGCAGCGTTGTAACGACCGCCGACAATCTAACTGCCCACGTGCGATTTTGCAATACCCATCTCGGGGCCGCGCGCGTGACCTTCCTGCGGCCCGACGGCGTGCGGTTTCGTACGCCCTAGCGCGCACGCGAGCGGTCGAGACGGGCGCGCGCTTCCGCCGCCTCTGGGCTGCGCGGGTGGCGGCGCAGAATCTCCCGGAAGGCCGCGCCGTCGTAGCTGAACCGCTTCGCCCCTTCGTCGAAGTTGAAGACGACGCCCTGACGGCGGTAGCGGTCGAGCCCGTTGAAGTTGAGGAAGTAACTCGCGCGCGGGGCGCCGCCGGCCTGCATCTCGCGCTCGTCGAGCCGGCGCGCTGCGTCGCGCGTGAGCGCCGAGGCCGCCGACTCGGCCTCGTCGCCGAAGAGGAGCAGCGCGGCGGGCCTCAAGGAGGAGCGCGGGAACGTGTCGAGGAATATGCGGGCGCGCGCGAGGCGGTCGAAGCCTTCGGAGCCGCGCGCGAGGCGCAGCAGCCGCGCGTCGTCGCCCGGCCGCGTGGGCGAGACGACCGCGTCGGCCTGGAGCCACCCGCCCGTGCGCCTCGTGACCGCGACGCGGTAGAAAGTCACGCCGCCCGCAGAGGCGCGCGCGCCCGCGACCGCCACGACGCGGCCGCGCCCGAGCCTGCGCACGAGGTTGGCGGTGAGATCGGGCGCGCCCCTGAGCGCGGCAAGGCGCTCGTCAACCACGACGGCCACGCGCCCGCCCGCGGGGGCTCTGCGCCCCCTCTGCGCCGACGCGGCGGGGGCGGCGAGCGCGACTATGGTGAGTAACAGAAGTCGAAGGCAAAGGTGCAAGAGGCTTCGGGACATGGCTTCGCTCTCCTTTGAAGGGTGAGGGTGGGAGACCGAGTTTTAAGTGGGAGCCGCGAGGCGAAGCGGCGAACAATCCGAG
>DASPKR010000300.1:0-4709 GCA_035627975.1 Pyrinomonadaceae bacterium
ACTTTCTGGAAGGGCTGGGGTGACGTGAACGAACCCTGGAAATACTGCATCGAGGAGCGCGTGCGGTGGGGCGACGTTGACGCCGCGCGCATAATCTTCTACGGCGCCTACATACGCTTCTTCGAGTTCGCCGAGACCGAGTTGTTCCGCGCGGCGGGCATGCCCTACGGTGTGACCTTCGACGAGCTCGACGTGTGGCTCCCGCGCGTGCACCTGGAGTGCGACTTCCGGCGCGCCGCTCAGCTCGACGACCTGCTCGAAGTCTGCGCCTACGTCGGCCGCGTCGGCCGCACGTCCCTGCGGCTCGACTTCGAGGTTCGCCGCAAGGGCGAGGGCGAGATGGTCGCCGAGGCCCACTTCGTCTTGGTCGCCGTCCGCCGGGGAACGTTCGAGACAGTGCCGCTGCCTGAAGAGTTGAAGCGACGGCTCGCGCCTTTCACGCGGCCGGCGGGGGAGGGCGGCTCAGACGGGGCGGAAGGCGCGCCGCGCGAGCGTGCGCTTGAGGTCTAGGTAGCCCTGGTCGCCGGCTATCAGCTCGCACAGCGTCCGGCGCACCCCTCGGTGAGAGCGCGCGAACTTGATCATCCTCTCCGTGAAGGGGCCGCCCAAGAACTCCCCGTAGAACCTGCGCCTCATCTGCGAGGCGCGGCGGAGTTCGCGCCCGAAGTCGGCGCGCCAGCGCGCCTCGTATGAAGGCACGTCGCCCGCCAGAAAGGCTTCGGCGAAAAGCTCGGCCGAGCGCAGCGCGTAGTAGATGCCCTCGCCCGTAACAGGGTCTGCGAAGCCGCCGGCGTCTCCCAGTAGCGCCCACCCGTCGCCCGCCGCGCGACGTTTGTCGAAACTCTCGGGCGTCAAGCCCGGTATGCGCGCGGCGTAGCGGTTGGCGCTGCCGCGCAGCTGGTCTTCGATTGCGCGCTCGCGCGCCGCGTATGAGCCGTTCCGTCGCCAGAGCGGCGCGCCCTCCTGCTCGCGCATGAGGTAGTAGCCGACCATGAAGTCCCAGAGAAGGCGGTCGAGCGTCTTGTGGTCGAAGGCGTCCTGCGTAGTGGCGATGCCGAAAGAGATGTGATCCATGCGCGGGAAGGCCCACGCGTAGCCGGCCCAGCCGGGCAGGAAGGCTATGACGGTCGGGCAGTCGCCCTCGCCGTTCAAGGGAGTTCGGTAGCCGAAGGCGACTTCCATCTCGGAGTTGGGCAGAGCCCCTGCGAGCCGGCGCGCGATGGGGCTGTTGGCTCCGTCGGCCGCGACGAGCACGGGGCCGCGCCACTCGACGCCTTCGCGCGAGCGAACGGCCCAGTCGCCGCGCGCGTCCCTCCCTGCCGAGGCCGCGACGCGCCCCTCGAAGACTTGCGCGCCAGCGCCGAGCGCGCGCCCGCGCAGGTAAGAGTCGAGGGCGCGGCGCGAGTAGATTGCGAAGGGCTCCGCGAGCTTTAGCCGCACTCGCCCGCCCGCGGGCGAGTACATCTCGACTTCCGTCACGGCGCGCCCGCCCGCTTCGAGTAAGTAAGGCCAGGCCTTCAGCGCCTTCGACGTTACGCCGCCGCCGCAAGCCTTCGCGTCCTCCGGCGCGCGGCCGTCGAAGAGCGCCACGCGCGTCCCGCCCCGCGCCAGCAGCTCGGCCGCCAAAGACCCGGCCGGCCCCGCCCCGACAATCAGCGCGTCGAATTTACCGCCGCCACCCGTCATGCTTTTCGAATCGGAGCCTGTCCGCCTCCGCCTCGTTGTGCTAAAATCCTCGAAACCCCTACAGACAATTATTCGAGTCCCCCACGTAAGAGAGCTATGGCAGAAAGCTCGCTCGTCTTCGTCGGCGTCGCCCCGCACCCTCCCGTGATGGTGCCGGAGGTGGGAGGCGTCATGGCCCGCGAGGTGCGAGCTTCAATCGAAGCGATGCGCGAACTGACCGAGCGTGTCATCGCGAGCGGCGCCGAAACCGTCGTCATCGTCTCGCCGCACGCGCCGCTCGACGCGCGCGCCTTCGTAGCCTACGGCGGGCCGCGGCTTAGCGGAGATTTTGCCAACTTCCGCGCCCCGCAGGCAACGGTCGGCGCCCCGCTTGACGAAGAACTTCTGAGCGCCGTTACCCTTGAGGCAGCCGAAGACGGTTACCGAGTCCTGGTTTTCGGCAACTACAAATTAGACCACGGCACCGCCGTACCGCTCTACTTTCTACAGCGCAACGGCTGGGACGGCCGCGTGGTCGCGCTCGGGTACACCTTTCTGTCTAACGAAGATCACGTGCGCTTCGGCGCGTGCGTGCGGCGCGCGGCCGACTCGACGGGAAGGCGCGTAGCCTTCATCGCGAGCGGAGATTTGAGCCACCGGCTCAAGCCCGACGCGCCCGCCGGCTACGACCACGAAGCCCACCTCTTCGATGAAGAGGTCGTCGAAGCCGTCCGCGCCTGCGCCTTCGAGCGCGTCGTCAACATTGACCAGAACCTCCGCCGCACGGCCGGCGAGTGCGGCTACCGCTCGATGCTCGTAGCCTTCGGGGCTGCGGGCGGGGCTGCGCCCGGCTGCGAGCTGCTGAGCTACGAGGCGCCGTTCGGCGTCGGCTACATGGTGGCGCAACTGGCCCGTGCCAATTGACCTTTAAACTGATGAGCAACGTCGCCCAGACCAAACATTATCCGAGCGAAGCCGCCCCCCCGGCACTCGCCCGCGCGGCCGTGGAGGCTTTCGTCCGGGAAAGGCGTCTGATTGAGCCCGACGACTCCGGCCTGCCCGAATATTTAATGCGGCCTGCCGCCTGCTTCGTCTCTATCAAGACCGTCGAGCGAGATTTGCGCGGCTGCATCGGCACGACCCGGCCCGAACAAAAAACGCTCGCCGAAGAGATAATACGTAACGCCGTCCGCGCAGCGACCCGTGACCCGCGCTTTAACCCCATCTCGGAGGACGAGCTTCCGGCACTGCGCTACTCGGTTGACGTGCTCGAAAGCCCCGAGCCTTGCCGGCCCGAAGAGCTCGACCCTGAAATCTACGGAGTAATCGTCGAAGACAGCGAAGGCTCGCGCCGCGGGCTCTTACTCCCGAACATCGAAGGCGTCGAGACGGCGGCCCGGCAGGTCGAAATAGCCGCCCGCAAAGCCGGAATCCCCCCGCAACAACCCCTTAAACTTTTCCGCTTCCGCACTCGCCGTTTCAAAGAGGCGGCCGCGGCGCAAGACTAAGCACAAGGAGACAAAGAAGATGGCAGATTTCAACGAGTCGAAAAGCTCTCTGGGCGAGAAAAACGCCGAGCCCGACCTCAAGCCTGACACCAAGCCCGACGCGATTGAAGACTTGAACCCCGCCAACGACGAGCGCTCGCTCAACCTCGGGGAGTCAGGGCAGTTCGCGCCCGGCGGCCGCTACAACGAGCTAGGCGCGACGAAGCCGCGCCGAATTGACTTGGACGAGCAGGTTGATTCGGCCGTCTCGGGAGATAAGAGCTGACCTAAACCGATTGATTTTCGTAAATAAAAAATCCGCTGCATACGCGAGAAGCATGCAGCGGGCAAGATCCACAGGAGGAAAGGGCCTTCATTCTACATAAGCGGGTGCGGTGTGTCAAATAGATTCATTCCGCACCCGCCTACGAGAACCGCGATTACACGTCTAAGTTCTTCACGTCTAACGCGTTATCTTCGATGAAGCGCCGGCGGGGCTCGACGGCGTCGCCCATCAGAATTGTAAAAATCTGGTCGGTCTCCACCGCGTCGTCTATTTTCACCTGAAGCAGCGTACGCTTCTCCGGGTTCATGGTCGTCTCCCAGAGCTGCTCCGGGTTCATCTCACCCAGCCCTTTGTAGCGCTGAATCGTCAAGTCCTTCTTCGCCGCGCTCAAAACCCTCTCAAGAAGCTCGTCGCGCGACTCGACCTGCTCCCTCGTCCCGTTCTCACCGAGAATCAGCGGCGTCGCAAGGCGCCCTTCCAAGCTCTTGTATAGTTCGACGGCCTTCTGGAACTCGACATGGCTGGCAAGCTCCCAGCCTATTTTAACTTTTACACCGCCCGGCACTGTCGTCTTGATTTCCCAGAGCCCATGCTCTTCATCCGAGTCCAGCTCGGTTTTGTACCCTGCCTTGTAAAGGGATTTTTCGACACGCCCGATCTGCTTCCCGTCCTCATCCTGAAAGACGCCCCGGAGCGTGGCCCCTTCATCGGCCAGAACGCCCTCACGCCCACCGAAAGCTTCCAGAAGCGCTTGGAGCAGACGCTCATCGTTGCCGAGCCGCCTGACGAGTTTCTCACAATAACGCTTCAACTCGACCATGTTCTCGAGCGCACGAGCCAGCTCGCGACCCTCTACGACCGCCCCCGTCTCGACGGAAGTCACCTTCATGTCGCTCGTGGCTTGACGCATAAGGAAGCGCACCATCGAGCGCTCATCCTTTATGTACTCCTCACGCTTACCACGTTTTACTTTAAAAAGCGGAGGCTGGGCGATGAAGACGTGGCCAGCCTCAATCAGCTTCGGCATCTGACGGAAGAAGAACGTGAGCAGCAGCGTGCGGATGTGCGAGCCGTCCACGTCGGCGTCGGTCATCACGATGATCTTCCCGTAGCGCAGCTTCTCCGGCTCGAACTCGTCGGTGAGGAAGCCGGTGCCGATCGCGCGCACGATGATCTGGATCTCCTCGTGGTCGAGGATGCTGTCGACCGCGGCCTTCTCGACGTTGAGGATCTTGCCGCGCAGCGGCAGGATCGCCTGGTGCGCCATCCGG
>DASPKR010000301.1:0-2359 GCA_035627975.1 Pyrinomonadaceae bacterium
GGTCGAGAGCCTGTGCGCTATGACGATGGTCGTGCGGCCCCGCGTGAGGTTGGCGAGCGCCTTCTGCACGAGCCTTTCGGACTCGGCGTCGAGCGCCGATGTGGCCTCGTCGAGCACGAGCACGGAGGCGTCGGCCAGCACCGCTCGGGCGATTGCTAGCCGCTGCCGCTGCCCGCCCGAAAGGAAGACGCCGCGCTCGCCCACAACGGTGTCGTAGCCCGCGGGCAGCTCCATTATGAAGTCGTGCGCGTAGGCGACGCGGGCGGCCTGCTCTATCTCGGCGTCCGTGGCAGAGGGGCGGCCGTACGCGACGTTGTAGCGGACGGTGTCGTTAAAAAGCACCGTCTCCTGCGTGACTATCGCGATGTTACGGCGCAGCGACCGTAGCTGCGCGTCGCGCAGGTCAACGCCGTCCCAGGTGACCTGCCCCTCGTCGGGGTCGTGGAAGCGCGGGACGAGCTTCGTAATGGTTGACTTGCCCCCGCCCGACTCGCCCACGAGCGCCACCATGCGGCCCGCCGGGATGCTCAGATCAATCCCGCGCAGCACTCTCCGCTCCTCATTCCCGTAGCGGAAGTGGACGCCGCGCAGCTCAATGCCCTCGCGCAGCGGGCCTAGCTCGACGGCGTTCGGCTTCTCGGGCATCTCTTCGTGCTCGTCCATCACCTCCCACACGTGGCGGGCGGCTGCGAGCGCCTGCTCCATCCCGTTGTGCAGGCGCGAGAGCTTGCGCATGGGGTCGTAGCTCGAGAAGAGGAAGAAGAGGAACGTGATGAACTGCGCAGCGTTCATGTGGCCCGACATTATCTCGCGCTGCGCGAAGAAGAGCAGGACGGCGACCGCCGCGACGCCTATCATCTCGATT
Organism: Pyrinomonadaceae bacterium; assembly: GCA_035627975.1. Taxonomy (GTDB): domain Bacteria; phylum Acidobacteriota; class Blastocatellia; order Pyrinomonadales; family Pyrinomonadaceae; genus QHXN01. The sequence goes on from DASPKR010000301.1 coordinate 866, forward strand.
GACGGCGGCGCTACGCCGTTTATCTTCGCCGTGCGGAGGTTGGCGCGAAGTATCTGCCGCGCCTCTTTGAGGAAGCGCCGCTTCTCGTGCTCCTCGGCCGAGTAAGCCTTTACGATTGTGTGGTTCGACAGGGCCTCCTGCGCCGTGTCAACGAGCCTCTGGCCGCCTTCGTAGGACTCGCGCGCCAGCTTGCGGAGCGCCCCGCCGTAGCGCGCCGTAAGCAAGCCAATGACGGGCGCGATCATCAGCGACCCGAGCGTCAGGCGCCAGGAGTAATAGAACGAGGCCGAGAGGAAGAAGACGAGCGTGAAGCCCTCGCGCAGCATGTCGCGCAAGGTGTGCGAGACGGCGGCCTCGATTGCCGCGGCCGAGCCGACGAGGCGCGAGACGAGGTAGTTCGTGCGGTGGCGCTCGAAGAAGTCGGCCGACTGCGCGTGCAGGTGCGCGTACATGTCCGTGCGCAGCCGCATGACAGATTCTTGGCCTACGCGCGCCATGAGATACGTCGAGAAGTATTCCGCGACGCCCTTCAGGAGCGTGAAGACGATGAGCAGCACCGCGATGGTGCGCCAGGCGGCGAAGCCCGAGTCGGGGATGAGGTTCTGTAGGCCGAAGAGCGTGGGCGTCCGCTGGCCCTCCTCGCCCATCTGTCGGAGGGCCTGGTCGAAGATGGGGACGATGAGTGCGCCGATTGCGCTCTGGAGGAGGCCGACGGCGAGCATGGCGACGGTCGCGAGGGTGAACTTCCCCCAGTGCGGCTTCAGGTAGAATAAGAGTCGCCTTAAATCTCGCATTAAGCTTTGTCTTCGCTCTCGCCGGCCCGACGGTGGAGGGAGGGTTGGACAGCGCCCGCCGTCAGTAAACGAAAACTATAAGTAGCGGGCGCCGAAGGCGTCAAGGGAAGGGGGGGCGCCGCCGGCGCCGCGTCGTTACAGCGCCGTGCCGCTTTGCCGCTTCATGCGCTATAATCGGCCCGCCCTAAAGCTCTTGCGCGCGAGCGCTCTACCCGACAACTGTGCAAGGTGGACAAGTGAGCCTCCGTATTCTGATCGTTGACGACGATTTGAGCATGCGGCTTCTGCTGGCGGAATACTTCCGCCGGCTGGGCTACGAGATAGAGGAGAAGGAGAGCGCCGAGGAGGCGCTCGATGCGGCCGTCTCGGGCCGCTTCGACTGCTTCATCTTCGACGTGAGCATGCCGGGCATGTCGGGGATAGAGCTATTAAAGCGCGTGCGCGACCGAGGCGTCGAAACCCCGGCCATGTTCCTGACCGCGCACGACGCCGTTGACGACAAGGTCGCCGGCTTCCAGGCCGGCGCCGATGACTACCTCGCAAAGCCCTTCAGCCCGCGCGAACTCGAAGTCAGGGTCGAGGCGCTCCTGCGACGCGCAGGCCGGTGGTCGAAGCCCGAGGACGAGAAGAAAGACCGCTTCGAGATAGGCGACCTCGTCATTGACAAGCGCCGCCACGAGGTGACGGTCGCGGGCGGCCG
>DASPKR010000302.1:0-3529 GCA_035627975.1 Pyrinomonadaceae bacterium
GAAGGACGTAGCCATCGGGTACATAGCCTCGACTATCTGCTCGTAAGTCATCGAGCGCGAGCCGGCCTCGGCGAGCATCGCCGCCGTCAGGGACGCGACGCCCTCCTTGCCCTTCGGGTCGTGGGCCGAGCCCGTCATGAAGAGCAGCCGGAAGGTTACGAGCGGCGACTGCGACGGTTGCAGTACGCTTGCGATTCTTGTCGTCGGCATCTTTACCTGCGAGCGGGCCGGGGCGGCGGAGAGTGGGAGGAGCGCCAGCACCGTCGCCAGCGCGTAAGTCATCGTGCGTCTCATCGCTAGTTGCCCTCCTTCCCGCGGCCGCCGGCCCGCGCGATGTTCACGCCCTTGGTCGAGAGCGTGACGATGGTGCGGCTCTCCTCGCGGAAGTATTTCTTCGCCACGTCGCGTATGTCGCCGGGCGTGACCTTCTGGTAGCTCTCGAAAAGCTCGTTAAGCGTCTCGGGCGTGCGCGTGAGCGCGACGTAGGGCGCGATGGCGGCGGCAATCGCGCTGTTGCTGTTCATAGCCATCGCGAAGCCGTAGCGCATGCGCGAGCGCGTCGCGTCTAACTGCGCCTGCGTCACCTGCTCGGTCTTGTACCTCTCCGTGGTCTTGAGAATCTGGTCGCGCACGTAGCCCACGTCCGCGGGGTCTTTGACGCGGGCGACGACTGTGAACAGCTCGGGGTCGGCCTGGTGGCCGAAGTCGGCGCCGAATATGTCAACCTTCTGCTCCTTGAGGACGAGGCGCTGGTAGAGCTCGGAGTTCTCGCCGAAGGCTATGGACTGCAAGAGGTCGAGCGCGGCCACGTCCATCGAGCCGCCGGAGTAGGCCGGGCCGCGGAAGGCGACCTGCAGGTGCGGGAGCGTCGGCGACGGCCACTCGATGTGGGCCGTGCGCGACTCGTTCTGCTCGGGCTCGCGCGGTATTTCGACCTTATAGTCGCCGCGCTTCCACTCGCCCCAGTATCGCCTGGTCAGTTCGAGCGCGCGCTCGCGCGTGATGTCGCCGACGACGGTGATGGTCGTGTACTCGGGGCGGTAGAAGCGGCCGAAGAATTGCAGGCTGTAGTCGTACTGGTTGGGCATGTCCTGTATGTCTTTGAGGTAGCCCATCGTCGTGTGCGAGTAGGTGTGGCGCTTGAAGGCAGTCTCGCGCAGCACCTCGTGCATCTTGAAGAAGGGGTTGGCGCTGTTCTTGTTGTACTCGCCCAAGACGGCCTGCGACTCGGTCTTGAACTGCTCGGGCGTGTACTTCAGCCGTATGAAGCGGTCGGCCTCGGCCTTCATTATCTCTTCGAGGTCTTCCTTCGAGAAGGTCGCGTGATAGACGGTGCGGTCGTCGGAGGTGTAGGCGTTCGTCTCCGCCCCGGCGCGCTTGAAGATGTCCTCGCGCTGCTCGGGCGTGTAGTTCTCGCTCCCGCGGAACATCATGTGCTCGAAGAAGTGCGCGAAGCCGCTCTTGCCGGCCTCGACCTCGTTGCGCGAGCCGGCCCCGACGACGATGTAGAGCGCGACGAGGTTCGGGTACTCCGTAGGCACCGTGACGAGGCGCAGCCCGTTCGGCAGGTCGTCTATGGTGTACTTGTACGGGAAGATTTTGCGCTGGCCCTGACGCGCCAGGCCCACGAGCGGCAGGCACAACAGGAGAGCGACGAGAAGCAGCGTTTTCATCTCCTAAAGACTCCGTAAACTTTGGCTTTAGATTTTTGAAGGGGACGCCCGAGATTATACACGAGCGGGGCGCAAACGGCAGGCCGGCGGGTGACGGTAGAGACTGCCGGGGCGGCCTTCTCGTCAGGGCTCTCCGCGCCGAAGTTCGGGCGCGAGCGAGTCAGGGAGGCGGAGGACTTGCCGCCAGCCGGAATCGTCGCGGCGCATCCGCACGGTCAGCTCGTCTCGGAGCGAGCGGAGCTTGTCGCTCAGTGAGTGAGGGTAGGCGCCGAGGTCTGGGAAGCGCGAGAGCTGCTCTTCGACGAAAGCCTTCTGCTTCTTGATGGAGGGGATGGCCTCGTGGCGGCCGCGCTCCCAGAAGGGCGCGAGCAGCCGCTCGACGCGAGCGGCGCCGGGAATCTCCGGCTCCTCGTCGTCGAGGCCGGTCACGTCTGCCACGTAGCGCCCGTCGGCGCCGACGCCGCGGAAGACCTGAAGGCGGCCCGGCAGCGTTGACTTCTCCGGCGCCTCAGAGACCTTCATGGTGGGCCGGCCCTCGATGACGCACTCCTTGAAGATGACGCCGGCCACGCGGCTGACCTCGCCCGAGAGCTTCGTGCCCACGCCGAAGCCGGCCGCCTCGGGGAACTCCTCGACGATGCTACTGACGGCCTCAACGTCCAGGTCGCCCGTAAGCACCGGCATCAAACCTTTAAGACCGTTGGCCTCGAAGAACTCCAGGCACCAGCGGCCGGACTTCGCCAGGTCGCCCGAGTCTATGCGGAAGCCCTTGAAGGCGCGCCGGCGCGCCTCCGATGAGGTCGCGGCCATCGCGGCGTGAACGGCGCCGGTGTGGACGTCAATCGTGTCGAGCAGGAGCGTGGTGCCTTGCGGGTTGGCGTCGAGCCAGCGCTCGAAGGCGACCTGCTCGAAGTGCTTGGGCCGCCCCGTGCGCTCCTCAATCTCCGGCTCGAACATGAACTCGACGTAGGACTGCTGCCAGTAGTGCGCCTCGGTGCCTACGGCCGGGATGTCGAGCCGGTGAGCGGCCTCCATGTTCGACGTGTCGTTGAAGCCGCCGATGAAGGCGTAGGTCGCCACGTCAACCGCGCGCTCGATGTCGCCGTTGCGGCGCAGGGAGAAGTCGGAGAGCCAGCGGTCACCCGCGGCCATGCGCAGGCGCATCGCTATCGAGGCCGTCGTCATCGGCAGGTCGAAGGCGTGCTCGAACTTTATCTCCTGCGCCTGCGTCAGCCCGAAGGCGCCGGTTATGTCGGCGAAGGGCTGGCCCGCGAACATGAGGGTGCCGGGGCGGACGGCCCGGATTGTGCCCGCGAAGTTTATGTCCTCGACGGCGCGGGCGAAGAGTGCGAGCCCGCCGCGATCCTGTTCGAGCGTGCGCAGGCGCGGGCGGTCAACGCGCAGGTCGAGGAGTGAGCGCAGCAGCCGCTCGTGGCCGAGGCAGGGCGCGAACGGGAGCTTCCGCTGCGTGACGTAGAAGGTCGCCTCGGCGTCGCTCAGAGGCCCGCCGCGCAGGCGCGTCACGTCCTTGTAGGACGCGTCGCCCATCGTGGCGTGGTAGCGGTCAATGTTGAGCATTAGACGATTTCCGCGCCGGCCTCTTGCATCTCGGCGAGGGCGCGCCGGTCGTCGCCGGCTTCGAGGTTGACGGCGCGCATGGCGTCGCGGACGGCGCGCACGCGGAAGCCCGAGCGCAGCGCGTCGAGGACGGTGTTCTTGACGCAGTAGTCCGTGGCGAGGCCGCCGACCCAGACCTCGCGGACGCCGCGGGAGCGCAGCATCTCGGCGAGGCCCGTCCCGTCGAAGGCCGAGTAGCAGTCCTCGTCGCCCAGCCCCTTCGATACGACCTCGATGCG
>DASPKR010000303.1:0-4133 GCA_035627975.1 Pyrinomonadaceae bacterium
AGCCTTCATCCGTCCACTTAAACTCGTCGGGGTCAACGACGCGCGAGGGGCCGTGGACGCCCGCGAGCTGGGAGCGCGAGACCGGGTCGGGCCGCTCGCGCTCGCCGTCGAGCAGGTAGAAGTAGTCCGCGCCAGCGCCCACGCCGGGGACGAAGGCTTCGAAGATGTCCTCCTCCCCGCGCCCCATCGAGACGGTCTGCGGCGCGTCACCCAAGAGCTTGACCGCGACCGTTTCGGCCAGCGGTGTCCACACCCGGAAGAGCGTCCCCTCGCCCGTCGGGCGTGCGCCCAGCTCCAAACGCCAAGTCATAAAATCATCCCCAGGCTCTCTAACCCACGCGCTCTAGCAGCGCGACCGGCAGCGGCGACAAAACTTGTGCGACGGCGAGCGCGTCGCCCACCGCCTCAAACTCGCGCCCCGTGAAAACGTCCCTGAAGCGCCCGCCGCCTTCCGTCTCAAGGGCGGTGTCGCCCCACGCCTCGGCGCCGAGCCGCAGAGGCCCCGACTCGCCTACGCCCAGTTGCGTGAAGAAGCGCGAGGCGACGGCCAGCGCCTCGCCGGTTTCATACTTGCGCGCGAAGGCGACGACGTTGCGCTCCCTGCGCCCGCGCGCAGGGAGCGGCACGTACTCGCCCCTCTGGAAGAGCGCGGCCCGCTCGCGGCGGAAGCGCAGAGCGCGCGTCGTCACGTAGAGCTTCACGCGCCCGTCCTCGGGCCGGCGGGTAAGCTCCGCGACGAGGGCCTCCGCGTCGCCTTCGCGACCGCCGAGCGAGGCGAGCAGCACGCGCCGCCTTTCGTAATCCACTGGCCTGCGGTTGTCGGGGTCAACGAGGGTGAACTGCCAAAGCTCCGTGCCTTGAAAAAAGTCCGGGACGCCCGGCGAGGCGATCTTCAGGAGCGTCTGCGAGAGCGAGTTGAGCATCCCGGCGCGAGAGGTCAGGCGCTGGAACTCGACGAAGTCGGCGAGGAAGCGGTTCCCTTCGCCGCGCCCGAGCACGCCCGCGACGAACTCGCGCACGGCGCGCTCGTAAGGCTCGTTCGTGTTTATCCAGCTCGTGTGCAGTTTCGCCTCCTTCAGGGCCTTGTGCATGTACTCCTGAATTCGGCCCACGTACTCTTCGTGCGCTTCCTCGCTAATCTCACCGAGCGGCCACGTTCCTACGAGCGTCTGGTAGAGGAGGTATTCCTCGTTGGAGTCGGGCGCCTCCGCGCCCTCGATGAGCGACTTCCGGTCGCGGTTCAGCTCGCGCCAGCGGTGTATGGCGCGGTTCCACTCCTCGGGAATCTCGGAGAGGACGTTTATGCGCGAGCGCGTCTCCTCGCCGCGCTTCGTGTCGTGAGTGGAGGTCGCGGAGAGCGTGTGCGGCCAGGTCTCCTGCCGGTCTCCGTTGCGCTCGTGGAAGCGGTCGCGGGGAGTGCCGATGATGGCGGGCTCGCCGCCGACTTCGTTCAGGGAGGAGAGCGGGTAGAAGCGGTAGAAGGCCGTGTCCTCCAAACCCTTCGCCGTGACGGGGCTCGTGAGCTGCTGGAAGCGCATGACGAAGTCGCGGCGCTCGGCGCGCTGCTGCGGCGCGAGCCCCCGGGGGTCTTCGAGCAGGAGCACGGAGCCTATGAAGTCGAAGACGGAAGGGTCTTGCGCGGGGTTGCGGCGCTTGGCCGCGCGGACGGCCGCGTTGATGTTCAGCCGGTCGTCGGGGCCGACGTAATTCTGTGCGCGGCGTATGTAGCTGCGATAGACGGGGAAGCAGGCAATGACCTCGCCGAGCGCGTGGTGCAGGCTGTTCAGGGTGAAGTCGCGCGAGTAGCGGTGCTGCGCGGCGATGCGGCCGAGCCTGCGCGAAAGCACATACAGCTCGCTAGACATCGCGGCCTTCAGGATGAGGCGCTTGCACTCGTAGAGCAGGTCGCCGAACTTCGTGTGCGCGCCCGTGAACTCGCCATAAAGCTCCCGGAGCGCCTGGCCGTTCGCCGCGTCAACGTAGAGGCCGTTCAAGAGGTTCATGAAGTCGTAGCCGGTCGTGCCGTGCACGGGCCAGTCGCGCCCCAGTTGCTCGTCGTGGCCTAGAATCTTCTCCACGACGACGTAGCAGGCCGGCTCCCCGCCGCCCTCCCCTTCCTCGGTCTTCACCGAGCACGCCTCGCGCTGAAGGTCGTTGAGGTACTTGAACGGATCGTGCAGGCCGTCAACGTGATCCACGCGCAGGCCCGTTATGAGCCCCTGCCGGACGAGCCGGAGCGTCACGTCGTGGACGGCCGTGAAGACGGGCCGCTCCTCTACGCGCACGGCCGCGAGCTCGTTGATGTCGAAGAAGCGCCGGTAGTTTATCTCGTCGGAGGCGACGCGCCAGAAGCTCAGGCGGTAAGCCTGGTTCTGTATAAGCTCTTCGAGCAGATCGAAGCTCTCGGGCCTGCCTTTCCGCCCGTTCGCGCGCTCGACCGCAGCGTGGACGGCCGCGCGAACCTCGTTGCTGCCCTTCACGAGGGAGGAGAGCCGCCGCTTCGCCACCTCCTTCTCGCGCCGACGCTCGCGCAGACGCGCCGGGTCGCTCTCCGTGCGCGGCGGCAGGTGCGAGAGCGAGGTCATTATGCTTTCAAGCTCGAGCACGTCCTCGTGCGAGTCTTCCAGGCGCGACTTCAGGTCGTCGAGCGCGAGCCCCAGCACGGCCGTCGAGGTGCGCGCCGCGACCGGCAGAGTCGTCTCGTAGTAGCTCAGGTAAAACGCGCCGTCGCGGTAGGAGAGTCGCGCCTCCTGCCGTTCGAGCACGCGCCCGAACTGCTCGCCGAGTATGGGAAGCAGCACGCGGTTCTTCATCGAGGGGTTGGGCGGGTTCCAGTCCACGTCGAAGAAGCGCGCGAAGGGCGAGCTGGGGCCGTTCTCCAGCAGGTCCAGCCACCAGCGGTTCTCGCCGCCCGCGATGCACATGTGGTTCGGCACCACGTCCATCAGAAGGCCCATCCCGCGCTCGCGAAGCGCGCGGGCGAGCGAGGCGAACTCGTCCTCGGTGCCGACCTCGGGGTTGAGGCGCGCGTGGTCAACCACGTCGTAGCCGTGCGGGCTGCCGGGCCTCGCCTTGAGCACGGGCGACGAGTACAAGTCCGTCACGCCCAGCTCGTCGAAGTAGCCGACGAGCGCGGCGGCCTGCTCGAAGGTGAAGAGGTGGTTGAACTGTAGCCTGTAGGTCGAGACGGGGATGCGTGCCTGCACTGCTCTCTTGATTACCTGCCTGAAGTGGAGTCGGGCGCGGCGAGAGCCGCCCCCGCCGCTCGCTCGCGCTGCTCGGGCCGGCCGCTCGGTGCTCTCCTGCCTTTATTGCCTTTCCGGTGGCAGTGATTCTAACCGAGCAGGGGTCACAATTAAAGTTCGTGAAGGTACGTTAATTGTCACGCGCCACGGGCTCTGTACGTTGAGGGACAGTGGGCTGACAGCGCCGCCGTTAAGGCCGGGGTTCTCGTAGGGAGTAGTTTTCCGCCCAGTCAGGAGCCGTCGCGGATTACGGCCCGCGCGGCCTCGCGTTACTGACTGCCGGCCGGCTTCTGTGTTAAAGTCTTCGGCGTTCCTGCCGACAATTTCATCAAAAAAGTCTCTTCGGAGGGAGTGGTTTATGAAAGGTCTTTTCACGCGCCTGAGCTTGGCCGCGCTCGCGCTCGCCTGCGTCGCGGCCGCGGCCGTCGCCGTTCAGGCGCGGCAGCAGCAGCAGTCGCCGCCCCCGTTCACCGTACAGGAGATTCTCAAGCTCAAGCGTGTCGGCGACCCGCAGCTTTCGCCCGACGGCAAGTGGGTGGCCTACACCGTCGCCGTCCCCGACGTTGCCGCGAACCGCAGCCGCACGCAAATCTACGTCGTCCCGGTCTCGGGCGGCGAGCCGAAACAACTGACTACGGGCGACTCGTCCTCGACGGCGCCGCGCTGGTCGCCCGACGGGCGCCGCCTCGCCTTCACCACCGGCGGCCAGATATGGACGATGAGCGCGGACGGCGCCGACCGCAAGCAGGTCACTAACATCTCGACGGGCGCTGCCGACCCCGTCTGGTCGCCCGACGGCCGCTGGCTCGCCTTCGCGTCCGACATTTACCCGGACTGCGCCGACGACGAGTGCAACAAGCGGCGCGAGGCCGAGGCCGAGGCCAACAA
>DASPKR010000304.1:0-2490 GCA_035627975.1 Pyrinomonadaceae bacterium
CCGCCTTCGGGGGCGGCGGTCGCCGTCACGGTCTCGCCCAGATGGTGACGCAGCCAGATGCCCACGTTTAATCCCTCTTATTCGCGGACAGCTTAACGTTCGCGCCGGCGAGGAACTCCTTCGCCTCCGCGATCTCCGGCCTGTCGCCGTCCGCGTGGCGGCTGAGCGCCACGAGTTTTCCGTAATACGCCTTCGCCTTCCTCCGATCCGCCGCGAGGTTGGCCGCGCGCGCCGCGCCGTAAAGCCCGTTGAAGCGGTTGGGCGCGCTGCGGAGCGCCGCCTCGAACTCCCGTAAGGCGGCGGCCGGCTGCTTAAGCTCCAGCAGCAGCTCACCGAGTTGCTCGCGCGCCGGCAGGAGCGAGCCGGGGGTGACGGGGTGTTTGTCGGTCGTGTCGTCCAGATCCGCCGCCGCGCGCATCAGGCCGAGCGCCTCTTCGTGCCTGCCTTCGGCGTGCGCAAGCCACGCCGACGCGATCTGATGTTTGATCTCAGCCTGCTTGGCCCAGTCGTAATCGCCTTTGACTTCGGCGAGCCCGCGCCGTATGTCGGCTAATTTCTCGACCTCCTGACGCGCCGCGGCCGCGTCGCCGGTGCGCGCGGCCCCGACTGCGCGCGCGAAGCGGGTGTGGGATTCGGCCCAGCGGTAGCGCTCCCAGGGGAACGTCTCCATCGAGCCGGGGGGGAAGGGCAGCTTGGCAGCCTCGGCCCACTGCCGCCGCTCGAGCGCGTAGCGGGCGGGGATGGCCGTGAAGGCGTAGGCCACTTTGAAGTTCGGCGGGTCAACTCTCCGAAGCTTGTTCAGTTCGTCGAGCACTCCCCGCGCCTGCTTGTCCTGCGCGCCTTGAAGGTAGGCGTAGGCGAGGTAGTCCATCGCGTGAAGCTGCTCGTCCCACGCGCCGGGCATGCGGTTCCTGGCGGCGTAGGCGACGGCCGCGGCCTTCGCGTCGAGGTTCGAGCGTATCGCCTCCTGCCACAGGCCCATCCGCGTGAAGATGTGCGAAGGCATGTGCTGCGCGTGCGCCGACGCGGGCGCGATCCTCGCGTAGCTCCGCGCGGCGGGCAGCGCAAGGTGCGCCAGCGCCGGGTAGTCGTAGCTGTGAATCAGGTAGTGCGTGACGCCGGGGTGCCGCGGCTCGCGCGCGAGCACGCGGTTCAAAATCCGCGCGGCCTTCTTTTCGTTGATGTAACTCTTGTCGCCCGCCATCATCCCCTTCGCGATGAGCGTCAGCGCGTAGAAGACGCCGGCCTCGCGGTCTGACGGGTAACGCCGTTGGAGCCGCTCCATCGCGTCGCTGTAGGCGAGCGCGCGCGCACGGTGGTCGAGCCTTTCGGAGTCTTTGTAAAAGACCTCAACCGCCGCGATGTAATCACGCTCCCGCGGGGTCTGCGCGCCTAGCGCCTTTGCCTTCTCGACGGCTTCCCTGCCCTTCTTCAGCTCCTCCGCGCTCGGCGGCGCCCAGATAGGGTGGTAGTTGCTCATCGCTATGCCCCAGTAGCCCATGCCGCATCGCGGGTCTGCCGCCGTGACTTCCGTGAAGACCTTTTCGGCCTGCTCGTACTCGAAAGAATGGAGCCAGGCGACCGCGTGGTTGAAGTGCCTCTGGGCCTGTGCGTTGCAGGAGACGGGGAAGCTGACCCGCCCGAGCTGTTCCGAGTGCTCGTGCTGGTGCCGGTGCTCCTCCTGCGCTCCGGCCGAGGGGGCGTGACAGAAAAGGGCCGCCAGAAGGGACGCGGCGAGCGGTGCGGCGAACTGAAGAATGCGTGTCACGGATTCTTCTCCTTTCAGGGAGCAGTAGAGCGGGAAAGCGTTGGGCTGTCCTAAACGGTATTTGGGCAGAACCGCTTTTATGCTAAAGCCGGCGGCCCTGTCAAATGACTGCCCGGCTCGAATCGAATTGGCGCCGCGGCCTCCGCGGTAGAAGCCCGCGGAGGCCGCGGCGTAGCGCTCCTTGCGCCTCAAACGCCCCGCGCTTGCCTCTCGTTAATGTTTGCTGGTTCAATTGGCGACCATTGGGCGGCAAGCTCCGATACAATCGCGGCCGAGCTCTACCGGCAACTGAATAGATGAACGACTCCGGGTTCTGGATAGAAGAGAACGTCCTCTCCGGGCGCGAGTGCGACTCGCTTGCCGAGGCACTGTCCCCGAGCCCGTCGGGGCGGCGACGCGCGGGCGCGCGCAACCTGATGTCTCACCCGCGCGTCGCTGAGGTGGCGCACGACTACCGCCTGCTCCGGGTAGCGCGGCGCGCCCTCGGGGAGGGGGCCGTGCCGTACCGCGCCACGATCTTCGAGAAGTCGCGGCGGGCGAACTGGATGGTCGCCTGGCACCAGGACACGGCCCTGCCGCTCACGGCGCGCTTCGACTCGCCGGGGTGGGGGCCGTGGTCGGAGAAGGCGGGCGTCCTCTACGCGCACGCGCCCGCGTGGGCGCTCTCGCGCGTGCTGGCCCTGCGCGTTCACCTCGACGCTTCGACGGCCGAGAACGGCCCG
>DASPKR010000305.1:0-4682 GCA_035627975.1 Pyrinomonadaceae bacterium
CCACGGCGACGAGCCCGTTGAGTAGAAGGTCGCGCAGAAGCGCCCGCACCGTCCGCTCCGCGAGCCTCTTCTGCGCGCCCTCGCACAGCTCGGCCACGGTGCAGACGCGCCGCTCGCTCAACGGCTTTAGCACCGCTAGCGCGTCTTCGCTGAAGCGCCACCGCCGCCCGACGCATTCGAACTCGACGACGCCGCCTTCAACCTTAAACTCCACGGGGCGCGGCGGCGCCCAGCGGACGACGGCGCCGCCGTCGCGGGGCAGCGCCTCGGTCGTCGCGCTCCAAGGGAGGCTCAGGCGCGCGCGCGGCTCGGCTTTCGCGTCCGCCTCCGCGAAGAAGCGCTCTAGCGCTTCGGCGTCCCACTCGGCCAGGAACTCTTCGCGCAGCCGCGCCGAGTGCGCCCGCCTTTCCTCCTGCGAAGCGAAGCGCGGCAGGTCGGCGCGGAAAGCCTCGCTCGCCTTCATGCGCTCCGAGAGCCAGCGCAGCAGGTCGAGCCCGCGCCGCTTGTGCACGCCGACCGTCAGGTGGAGCGTGGGCTCGGCTAGCGGGAAGGCGACGTGCCAGCAGCCGCGGGGGATGTAGAGAAGGTCGCCGTCTTCGAGCGTCTCGTCCCAGACGGGCGGCCCCGCGGGGCGCTCGGCCTCCTCGGCGTCGCCCGAGACGGGGTTCGGCCGCGTCTCTCCGTAGAGGCTCCAGCGCTTGCGGCCCGTGACCTGTAGGATGAAAACGTCGTGGTCGTCCCAGTGCAGGTCGAAGCCGCGCGAGGTTTGCCAGCCGGCGTAGAGGTTCACCTGAACGCTCTCGTGGAATTTGAATTCGAGCGCGGCGGCCAGCTCCTCGACGGGCTCGTGGAGTTCGTTGACGGCGTCGAGGACGAGCGTGGCGCCGCCCCGCAGTTGCGAGATGATTTCAGCGGGGACGAGGCGGGGGATGGTGGCGCCGCGCCGCGGCTTTACGTGACGGATGTAATCGGCGGCCGGGACTGTCTTCCCGTCGCGGACGATGCGCAGGCGCGGGAAGTCGAGGCGGTTGCGGCCGAGTATTTCGTTCAGGCTCTCCCAGGGCATCAGCCCTGAAAACTTCCCCGCCCCGCCGCGCACGTGCCTGAAAGCCTTGCCCCAGGAGGAGTCGAGGAACTCCCCTTCGGGGCAAGGCTCCAGGAGTTTGGCTAGGCTGTCGAAGGCCGCGCCCTTCATGCCGCCTTTTAAGAGTCGTCGCCGTCCGAGTCGGTCGGCGGGGGCTGCGTGCGCTCGCGGTTCAGGCCGAGCGGGTTCTCGCCGCCGAGCCCCGACTCGGACTCGGTCGAGTCGCCCGCGTCGGTGCCGTCCGCGTCCGAGGCGTCGGCGTCGGAGGTATCGGCGTCCGTGGCGTCCGAGTCGCCGCCGAGGATGCCGGAGTCGGAATCGCCCGAAACGTCCGCGGCGTCCGAGTCGCCATCAGCCGCGCTCATGCGCCTAGTCCCCCCGAGCGGCTCGGAAGACAGCAAAAGGCCGGATTCAGAAGACACCTGTTCCTCTGCCCTGTCGGCATTAACCTGGTCTGACATTCGTCTCCTCCTCGTCTGTGTTGGGAATCGCTTGCCGCCAAGCTTACTGCGCCCGCCGCCAAACGACAAGAGCCTCGCCGGGGCGCCGGATTTCCCTTGCCCGCGGCGGCCGGCGAGGTTAGACTCGAAACCTCCACGGGCGCCGGAGAGGCGCACACAGCCCGGCCGAGGTAATAACCATGCGACTCAAAAGAATCACCGCACTCGCCCTGCTCGCCTCGCTCTGCGGGGCCTACACCTTCGCGCCGCCCGCCGCCTCCCAGGGCGAGGAGGTCGTCCGCATAGACACGGAGCTAGTGCAGACGGACGTGATGGTCTTCGACAAGGGCGGTAAGTTCGTCGAGGGCCTCAAGCCCGAGCAGTTCGAGCTGAAGGTTGACGGCAGGCCCTTCAAGATCGCCTTCTTCGAGCGAGTCTCGGCCGGGAGCCTGCGCGAGCAGATGCTGACGGCCGCGCGCGCACCGGACGCGCAGAGGGGCGTGCGCGCCCCCGCCGCGGCCGACCGCGGCAGGACTATCGTCTTCTTCGCCGACGACGTGCACCTCTCGGCCCAGAGCATCAACAAGACGCGCAAAGCAATCGAGCAGTTCATCGAAAAGGAGATGGCGCCCTTCGATCAGGCCGTCGTGGCGTCGGCCACGGGGCAGATAGGCTTCCTGCAACAGTTCACGGACAGCCCGGCCGTGCTGCGGGCGGCGCTGGCGCGCCTCAACCACAGGTCTTTCGTGGTGCGCGACATGGAGCACGTCCCCATGTCCGAGTACGACGCGCTCCGCGTCGAGGCGGGCGACCGCGACACGCTCTCGCACTTCTCGGCCCTGCTCGTGAAGGAGTACAACATCGAGATAGGGGGCGCCGCGGCGGGCGTCGGGCCGCCGCAGGGCGGCTCGATCTTCACGAAGCCGACGATGTCATCGGGCCGCCCCGTCGGCCTGACGCGCGAGGCCGCCGAGAAGATGGTCAAGGAGCGCGCCTCGCGCATACTCCGCGAGTCGTCGAACATCTCGATGGCGACGCTCACGTCGCTCGAGACGCTCGTGCGCAACACGGCGCAGTACCCCGGCCGCAAGCTCGTCTATTTCTTCTCCGACGGCTTCTACCTCAACGACAAGAACACTGGCTTCGGCGACAAGCTCAAGCGCATCACGGACGCGGCCCTGCGCTCGGGCGTAGTCATCTACACGCTCGACGCGCGCGGCCTCGTCAGCATGACGGACGCGGGCAGCAACAAGTTCGACACCGTAGGCAAGCTCTCTCGCTCGAGCGTCGGCGAGCTGGCCGCCTCGCAGGACCCGCTCTTCTCGCTGGCCGAGGACACGGGCGGGCGTGCGCTCCTCAACTCCGAGGCGCTGGGCGACGGCGTAAGCCGCGCGCTGCGCGACACGTCTAACTACTACCTGCTCGCGTGGCGGCCCGAGACGCAGGAGCAGCGCGACGGCAAGTTCAAGCGCGTCGAGGTGAGCGTCGTCGGGCGCCCAGACCTGACCGTCCGCGTCGCGCGCGGCTTCTACGACCTGCCGAAGGGCGCGGCCCCTCCCGGCGACGCGGCGGCGAAGCAGCCAGCCGCCTCGGCCGCGCAGCCGAAGACGCCCGATTCGGAGATTCGAGAAGCCCTGCTGGATTTCGGCCCGCGCCACGCCCTGCCCACGCTCGTTGACGCCGGCTTCATTGACACGCCCGCGAACGGCCCCGTCCTGGCGGCCTCGGCGCAGGTCGCGGCCGACGCGCTCTCCTACGGCGCCGACGGCAAGCAGCCCGCCAACGTCGAGCTCGCGGGCATCATACTCAACACAGACGGGAAGAGCGTCGGCGGCTTCAAGACGCGCCTGAGCAACATACAGCCCATCCCGCCCGAGCGGCGCGGCGCGGAGGCCGACTCCGTGACCTACACGCACCGCACGCCGCTCGCGCCCGGCATCTACCAGGTTCGCGTGGCCGCGCGCGACGAGCAGAGCGGCCGCGTCGGTAGCGCGCGCAAGTGGGTGGAGATTCCCGATTTGAAGTCGGGACAGTTAACCTTGAGCAGCCTGCTCGTAGGCGAGCAGAAGGCCGCGCCCGTCGGCGCGCAGAACGCCTCGGCCCCGCGCGGCGCGGGGGCGGGCCCGGAGATGAGCTTCAGCGTTGACCACAGGTTCGCCCGCGCCTCGCGCCTCAACTTCGTCATGTTCATCTACAACGCCGCGCGCCCCGCCGGCGGCCCGCCCGACCTCGCCGCGCAGGTGCAGGTCTTCCGCGACTCTCAGACGATAGTCAACACGCCGCTGCGCCCGCTCTCGGTGGAGGGCGTGCAAGACCTTTCGAGGGTGCCGTACTTCGGGTCGTTCCCGCTGCAAACGCTCTCGCCCGGCCGCTACCTCCTTCAGGTGAACGTCACAGACCGCGCCGGGCAGCGCACGGCGGCTCAGCGCACGGGCTTCATCATCGAGTGAGTCGCGCCCGCGGGCGGCTGTGTGACAGACTTAGCGCCTTAGCGTGAAGCCTCACGCTAAGGCGCTAAGTGCGGGGCGACCGCCATGCTCACGCGGGGGCAGAAGAGGAGCTACGAGGAGTAGGGCTACCTGCACCTGCGCGGCGTCAACCGCTCGAACCGCCTCTTCTTCCGCTGAACTGTGCGGCCTGCCGCGCGCCGGGCAGGCCGCGGCCCGCGGCCATCGGAACTTCAGCCGGCGGCCGCGGGCTCCGTTTTCATGCGGCGCGCGCTGTCGTAAAATACCCGCATGAACGAGAACGGAGACAAGCGCGCGCTCATCGTCGTTGATGTGCAGAACGACTTCTGCCCCGGGGGCTCGCTCGCCGTCGAGCGCGGCGACGAGGTCGTGGCCCCGCTCAACCGGCTCATGGAAGAATTCCTCTCGCGCGGCGACGTTGTCGTCAAGAGCCGCGACTGGCACCCGGCCGAGACGAAGCACTTCGCGAAGTACGGCGGCACTTGGCCCGTGCACTGCGTGCAGGGGACGCGCGGCGCCGAGTTTCACCCCTCGCTCCTCGACGACCCTCGCATCGAGGTCGTATCGAAGGGGCTGGGCGACGAGGACTGCTACTCGGCCTTCGACGGGACGGGCCTCGCCGAGATGCTGCGCTCCCGCGGCGTCCGCGAGGTCTGGGTCGGCGGCCTCGCCACGGACTACTGCGTCAAG
>DASPKR010000306.1:0-2609 GCA_035627975.1 Pyrinomonadaceae bacterium
GGCGGACGACGAGGCGCACTACGACCGTCACCGCTACGCCGCCCGCCTCTACAAGTTCGACCGCCGCCGCGCCGTGTTCCGCCGCTTCGACGCGCTCCGCTCGAAGGAGAAGCACGAGAGCGGCGAGGCCGCGCTCGAAGGAATGAAGCTTCCGCGCTACGCGAACCTCCTCGACAACTTCCCGGCCATTAAAGAGTACCGGAACTAAACGCCCGTCTCGTGACTCTCGAATCCATCGCCGCACGCACGCTAGCCTTCGCGCTGCTCGTCTCGTCATCGGCTCTGACGGCCGCCGCGCAGGAGTTCAACGCGCAGTATCTGCCGTTCCCGGAAGGCCGCATGCGCCGCTTCCCTCTGACGCGAACGGAGCTGGACGGGCCGGCGATAATGAGCGGGCGCGGGATGACCGTCTCCGGCGTGACGGTTCGCGAGGAGGAGGGCGAGGGGGGAGCGGGGCGGCTGGTCTTCACGGGCCGCGGGAAGGGCGGCGACGAGTGGCGCGTCGAGGCGCGCTCGGCCGGGCCTCACTACGAGGCCGCATACGAAGGCGACCTCGACCGCAACGGCGTGCGCGACCTCGTCTTCGCCATAGGCACTGGCGGCAACGGCCTCGCGCCGCCGACGCGCCTCGTCTTCCTCACCTTCGACCGGCGCGGCCTGCCCACTCTCTTCGAGGCGACAGGCTTCTTCGACCCCAGGCCCGACGGCGTCTTCGACCTCGTTGACCTCGACGGCGACCGCCGCGCCGAGCTGGTCTTCATGGCCTTCGACGACGGCTACTGGATAACGAACCTCTACCGCGTGCGCGACTCGCGCTGGAGCCGCGTCTCGGGCCGCTTCGCCGGCCTCCGTTTCCCCGCCTACACGCGCTTCACGCACCGCCCCAACCACCGCCCCGTGCGCCCCGCGCGCGGCCGCAACCCCGTCGCGCCCGACCTGCTCGAACAGAACCGCCGCACGCCCTGATGCGCCGCCCCGGCCCGGCGTGTGATAATGGCGGCCGGATGAGCGAAGCGGCGGAAAGAAGAACGGAAGAGGCGGCGCACTACGGCGACGCGGGCGCGGAGTACGAGGCCGTGCGCGGCGCCGCCGGTGTAATTAACCTCTCCTCGCGCGGGCGCGTCGAAGTCACGGGCGCCGAGGCCGTGCAGTTCTTAAACGGCATGCTCACGAACGACGTGGCGAAGCTCGAGGACGGCGCGTGGGTGCACGCGGCGCTGCCGAACGTGCAAGGGCGCCTCGTCGCGAGCGCGCGCGTCATTCGGGACGGCGACGCCTTCATCTTCGACACCGAGGCGGCGACTCACGCCGCGCTCTTTGCGGCGTTAGAGCGCTTCACGCCCGCGGGCGACTTTCGCGTGAAGGATTTGACTGAAGAGACTGCGCTCCTGTCCGTGCAGGGGCCGCGCGCGGCCGAGGTTCTGGTCGCGGCGCTCGGGGACGAAAAGCTCGGGCGGCTGGAGCGCGGCCGCGTCGCCGTCGTGACGCTCGGCTCGGGCGGCGCGCGCGCGCGCGTCATACGCGCGACGCACACGGGCGAGGACGGCTTCGACCTGTTCGTCGGCGCGGCGTCGGCCCCGAGCCTCCGGGGCGCGCTCACGGCGGCAGGCGCGCGGCCCGTCGGCTTCGACGCGGCGGAAGTGCTGCGCATAGAAGCGGGACTGCCGCGCTACGGCGCGGACGCGACGGCCGAGAACGTCGTGCTCGAAGTCGTGGACGAGGACGAGGCGGTCAGCTACACGAAGGGCTGCTACGTCGGGCAGGAGATAATCGCGCGAATACACTGGCGCGGCCACGTCGCGAAGAAACTCGCGGGGCTCGTCCTCGACGGCGGCGGCGAAGGCGTGCGCCCCGGCGCGCGCCTCAAGAGCGGGGACGGTGCGAGGGCGGCCGGGCAGGTCACTTCCGTCGCTCGCTCTCCGCGGCTCGGCCGCCTCGTCGCGCTCGGCATCGTCAAGTATGACTTCCTCGCGCCGGGGACTGCGCTTCAAGTCTTAGACGATGAGGAGGAAGTTTGCGGGGCGCGCGTCTCGGAGCTGCCGCACGTGCGCGGGAGCTGGCACGCGGCCTCGGAGGGAGAGGGCGATGGGCGCTGAGGGCGAAGGCGCACGGGGCGGCGGGCTCGCTTACGAGCAGGCGCGGCTCGCCTACACAATCATACAGTCGCTTCTCGAGCACACGCGCGTTACGCAAGACCTCGTCGCGCTGATGGCGCAGGTCATTGACGCAGAGACGCAGGAGGCCCTCACGGGCACGCCCTACTGGGCCGCCTACATGGACAGCCGCCGCGCGCTGGAGCGCACGCGGCAGGACGTGGAGAAGTTCGCCGAGGTCTGGACGCGACTGGCCGAAGAGGCCGAGCACCGCGCCGGCTCCTGAAGGGGCCGCGACAACTGTCCTGATTTTACTGCCCCCTCATCTCGAAAAGTTCCCGCTCACAACTCTATTGTCTCGCCCGAGGCGGCGGCACCGCGCTTGCCTCCAACGCCGTGTGAAAGGAGGTCGTGTGTTGATGAGAGTGATGCTGACGGCCGTCGCGCTGCTCTTCGCGCTCGCGGCGCCGTCTCGCGCGCAGACCTTCGAGGTCGGCGGGGCGGGCGCGTGGCGAG
>DASPKR010000307.1:0-2244 GCA_035627975.1 Pyrinomonadaceae bacterium
AGTCTTCCTGCTGGCGGCGGCCATGCTCTCGACGCTGAGGCTGGGCGAGCGGCTGAGCGTCAGGCACATCTCGGCGCTCGTGCTGGCGCTGTCGGCCATCATCACGCTGCGGTTCTACGTCTTCTACATGCTGGTGGCGGCGATCGGCGGGGCCTTCCTCGTCGGCATGCGCTCGGTGGCGAAGCAGAGCCTCGCCCGCCAGATTCTCATAATCGCCGTGGTCGGGATGGCGCTCACCTATCTGGGCGTGCTCAGGACGGCCGGCTCGCAGTTCGACACCTACGCTAACCTTCAAACCATACAGCGCAGCCGCGCAGACCTCGCCGCCACGGCCCGCTCGGGCTTCGGGCAGGAGGTGAACGTCTCGACGACATCCGGCGCCTTGAGCGCAATCCCCGTCGGGATAGTCTATCTGCTGTTCGCGCCGTTCCCGTGGCAGTTGGCGAACCTCCGCCAGTCCATCACGCTGCCCGAGATGCTCGTCTGGTGGGGCTCGTTCCCGTTCCTCGCGCTGGGAGTATGGTTCACTATCAAGTACCGCCTGCGGCAGGCCCTGCCGATACTGATATTCACGACGATGCTGACCTTGGCCTACTCGATATTCCAGGGCAACGTCGGCACCGCCTACCGCCAGCGGTCGCAGATACTCATCTTCTACTTCATCTTCGTCTCGGTGGGCTTCATCCTCCTGCGCGAGCGGCGCGAGGACAAGCTGCGCGAGGCCGCGCTCGCCCGCCGCAGGTCGTACGAGACTTCGCGCGCCATCGAGGTCGAGGCCAGGCGGCGCTACGAGAAGTGGAAAAGCGAGCGCGGGCAGGAGCTCGAAGTCGTGGCGCGGAACCTCTCCGAGAAGGTGGACTTCTAGGCATGTGCGGCATCGCGGGATTTGTCAACTCGGACGGGCGCGCGGCGGACGCCGACGTGCTCGCCTCGATGAACGCCGCCATACGCCACCGCGGCCCCGACGAGGAGGGCGCCTACCTCAAGGGCCACGTCGGCATGGCGATGCGCCGCCTCGCCATCATTGACCTGGCGGGCGGGCAGCAGCCCATCTCGAACGAGGACGGCTCGTGCTGGATAGTCTTCAACGGCGAGATATACAACTTCCGCGAGCTTAAAGCCCGGCTCGAAAAACTAGGCCACCGCTTCAAGACCGACTGCGACACGGAGGCGGTGCTGCACGCCTACGAGGAGTACGGCGCCGACGCGCCCAAACACCTGCGCGGCATGTTCGCCTTCGCCGTTTGGGATGAGGGCAGGCGGGAGCTGTTCCTCGCGCGCGACCGCGTGGGCAAGAAGCCTCTGCTCTACGCAAAAGTCGGCGGCTCGTTCGTCTTCGGCTCCGAGTTCCGGGCGCTCCTCAAACACCCGGCCGTCGGCCGCGAGGTCAACCGCGAGGCCATCCACCACTACCTCTCCTTCATGTGCGTCCCGGCGCCCATAACGGCCTACCGCGACATACGCAAGCTAGAGCCCGGCCACTCGCTCACCCTCAAGCCCGACGGCGAGATAAAGACGCGGCGCTACTGGCAGCCCGACTTCTCGAAGAAGCTCGACATCGGGGAGGAGGAGGCGGGCGAGCGCGCGCTAGAGCTTCTGCGCGAGGCCGTGCGCGTGCGGCTCATGTCGGAGGTGCCGCTCGGGGCCTTCCTCTCCGGCGGGATAGATTCGAGCACGGTGGTCGCGCTCATGAGCGAGGAGAGCCCCTCGCCCGTCAAGACCTTCTCGATTGGATTCGAGGAGCAGGACTTCTCGGAGCTGCACCACGCGCGCCGCGTGGCCGAGCACGTCGGGGCCGATCACCACGAGTTCGTCGTCCGCCCCGAGGCGATGGAGGTTCTGCCGACGCTCGTCGAGCACTACGGCGAGCCTTACGCCGACTCGTCCGCCATCCCGACCTACTACGTCTCGCGCGAAACCAGGCGGCACGTGACGGTGGCTTTGAACGGCGACGGCGGCGACGAGTGCTTCGCCGGCTACGAGCGCTACGCCGCGATGAAGCTGGCCGGCACGTACCGCCGGCTGCCCAATTTCTTGCGCGAGGGCGTCATCCGGCAGGCGGCCGGGCTGCTCCCCACGTCGGAGCTGCGCCGCACGCGCGCCCGCTCGCTCAAGCGGTTCCTCGCGGCCGCCTCGCTCCCGCACGTCGAACGCTACCTGCGCTGGGTGAGCGCGCTCGACGCGCGCGCGAAGGACGAACTCTACACGGCCGACTTCCGCCGCGAGACCGCCGACTACGACACG
>DASPKR010000308.1:0-10131 GCA_035627975.1 Pyrinomonadaceae bacterium
CCTTTCACAGTCCCGGCGAGGGCGTCAGTCGAATCGCTTTTTCTTTCCATGAGCGGGAAGCGGTGCCGGCAAAAAGGGTAACAGTCAGGGCGGAGAAGCCCCGCGACCGGCGGGGAGTATATCACGGCGCGTCGCGCCGGAGGCGGGCTAAGGGATGAACCCGTCAAACGGGAGCGCCCGGCCGGATTGGCGGGGCAACAAAAAACAATCCCCGGCTCAGGCGAAGAAGCGGGCGATGGTCTCGACGACGTAGTGCTGCTCGTCGTCGGTAAGCTCGGGGAACATGGGCAGGGCGAGCGTTTCGCGCGCGGCGCGCTCGGACTCGGGGAAGTCGCCACACTCGTAGCCGAGGTGGCGGAAGCAGTCCTGTAGGTGCAGCGGGACGGGGTAGTAGATTTTGGTGCCGACGCCGCCCTGCTTCAGGTGCTCGATGAGGGCGTCGCGGCGGTCGGCGGCGACGCGCACGACGTACTGGTGGAAGATGTGCAGGGCGTCGGGGCGCACGTAGGGCGGCGTGACGAAATCGGTCAGGCCGGCCTCTTCGAGCAGGCGCGTGTAACGGGCGGCGCGGTCGCGGCGGGCCTGCGACCACGAATCCAGGTGCGGGAGCTTCACGCGGAGGATTGCGGCCTGCAAGGTGTCGAGCCGGCTGTTGAAGCCGACCTCCTCGTGGCGGTACTCGGTCGCGCCGCCGTGCGCGCGCAGGCGCCGGAGGCGCTCGGCCAGCCGCGCGTCGTTCGTCGTCAGAAGGCCGGCCTCGCCCGCCGCGCCCAAATTTTTGGTCGGGTAGAAGCTGAAGCAGCCGACCGCGCCCATCGAGCCCGCCTGCCTCCCGCGGTCTTCGGCCCCGATGGCCTGCGCGGCGTCCTCGATGACGGGGATGTCGTGCCGCGCGGCCTCCGCGAGAATCTCGCCCATCTCGGCGCACTGGCCGTAGAGGTGCACGGGCATGAGCGCCCGCGTGCGTGGCGTTACGGCCCCGGCGACGAGCGCGGGGTTGATGTTGTATGTGCGCGGCTCTATGTCCACGAAGACGGGGCGCGCGCCCGCGCGGGCAACGGCGCCCGCCGTGGCGAAGAAGGTGAAGGGAGTGGTTATGACCTCGCATCCCTCGCCGACATCGAGGGCGAGGAGGGCGAGAAGCAGCGCGTCCGAGCCTGAGCCGCAGCCGACCGCGTGCGCCGTCCGCGTGTAGCGCGTAAGCTCCGTCTCCAGGAGCCGCACGTCCTCGCCGAGTATGAACTGCTGCGAGTCGAGCACGCGGCCCACCGCCGCGCGCAACTCCTCGCGCAGCGCCTCGTGCTGCCGCCGCAGGTCGAGCAGGGGAACGCGCGTCGTCGTCGTTGTCATTCGCGTCAAGGGGCCTTCGACTTTTGCGCCCGCCTCACAGGCTCACCCAGCGGCCGCCCTCGCGTATCGAGCCCTGCGCGGCTTCGAGCAGGCGGACGACGCGGAGGCCGGCGGCGGCGTCCGACGCCGACGGGCGCGAGCGGTTTATCGAGTCGAGGAACTCCGCGCAGACGTAGTGCAGCGCCTCCGTCATGTCGAGCTTCGGCACCCACACGTCGCCCGTGCGGTAGCTGACGAGCGTCTTGTAGGTCTCCTCCTCGTCGAGCGCGCGCTCCGTTCGCGTCACGCCGCTGTCATAGACGCGAACCTTCTCGGTCGGCTCGATGTCGTCATAGACGATCATCTTCCGGCTGCCGGCGATGAGCGTGCGGCGGATTTTCACGGGCGAGAGCCAGTTGAAGTGGAAGTTGGCGATGAAGGAGTCGTCGAACCGTAGCTGCACGTAGGCGATGTTCTCTATGCCGGGCTCGATGTGGCTGCTGCCCGTGGCGCTCACGGCCACGGGGCGGCGCCCGACGACGTAGTCCATGATGGAGAAGTCGTGCGGGGCCAGGTCCCACACGACGTTAACGTCGTGCTGGAACAGGCCGAGGTTTATGCGCACGGAGTCGAAGTAGAGCAGGTCGCCGAGCTCGCCGCTCTCGACTATCTCCTTAATCTTGCGGACGGCGCCCGTGTATATGAAGGTGTGATCCACCATGAGCGCCATGCCGCGCCGTTCGGCCGTCTCGATTAGCTCCTCGGCCTCGCGCACGCTCGCCGTGAAGGGCTTCTCGACGAGGACGTGCTTTCCGGCTTCGAGCGCCCGGCGCGCGAACGGGTAGTGGGTGGCGACGGGCGTGGCTATGACGACGGCGTCGAGGCGCGGGTCGGCTAGGAGCTCGCGGTAGTCGGTCGAGGCGCGCGCGGCCGGGTATCGTCGCGCCATCCTGTCCAGCCGGCGCGCGTCGGCGTCGCAGACCCAGCGCAGCTCCGCCCCGCCCGCCTCCGCGAAGTTGCGGATCAGGTTTGGCCCCCAGTAGCCGCAGCCTATGACGCCAACCGTGACACTCATCTCGATAAAAATTGCGGCGGCACGGCCGGGCCCTCACGCGCCCGCCGACGCCGGCCTCCGGCCGTAAAAGTTATGTACCGCCTCGGCCACGCGCGCGAGCTGCTCATCTGTCAGTTCCGCGAACATCGGGAGCGAGAGGGCGCGGCGCGCCTGGCGCTCCGACTCGGGGAAGTCGCCCTCGCGGCGGCCGAGCGAGGCGTAAGCCGGCTGTAGGTGGACGGGGACGGGGTAGTGTATGCCGGTCTGGACGCCCTCGGCGGCGAGGTGTTGTTGGAGGCGGTCGCGCGCGTCCGCCCGCACGACGAAGAGGTGATAGACGTGGCGCGCGTAAGGCGCCTCGGCCGGCAGCTCGATGAGCCCCTCGCGCGCGGGCGCGGCGAGCAGCTCGCGGTAGCGCGCGGCGTGGGCGCGGCGCAACTCGTTCCAGGCGTCGAGGTGTTTGAGCTTGACGCGGAGCACGGCGCCCTGCATGCCTTCGAGCCGGAAGTTGTAGCCGACTACGTCGTGGCGGTACTTGCGCTCGGAGCCGTGGTCGCGCAGCAGCCGCACGCGGCGCGCCACCTCCGGGTCGTTCGTCGTGACGGCGCCGCCCTCGCCGTAGGCGCCTAGGTTCTTCCCAGGGTAGAAGCTGAAGCAGCCGGCGCGGCCGAGCGCGCCGACGCGGCGCCCCTTGTACTCGGCACCGTGCGCCTGCGCCGCGTCCTCTATGACGGAGAGGCCGTGCCGGGCGGCGATCTCGAAAATGGGGTCGAGGTCTGCCGGCTGGCCGTAGAGGTGGACGGGGATGACGGCGCGCGTGCGGGGAGTTACGGCGGCCTCGATTTTTTCGGGGGCGATGTTGGAGGTCGCCGGGTCGCAGTCAACGAAGACGGGCGTTGCGCCCGCGGTCGAGACGGCCTCGGCCGTGGCGAAGAAGGTGTTAGCGGGGACGATGACCTCGTCGCCCGGCCCGACGCCGCATGCCGTCACGGCCAACTGCACGGCCGCAGTCCCGTTCGCCACGCCCGCGCAGAACTCGGCGCCGACGTAGTCGGCGAAGGCGCTCTCGAACGCCTCGACCTCGGGGCCGAGGATGAAAGCCGAGCTGTCGAGCACGCGCCGGATGGCCTCGTCAATCTCCGACTTGATCGAGCGGTACTGCGCCTTTAAGTCAACGAAAGGGACTGTCATAAAAAAGCGGTGACAAGCGGCGGGCGGGACAAACGCCCGTCACTTGTCACTCGCGACTGCCTTGATTATTCGCGCGGGGTTGCCGGCGACGGTGGCTCCGGGGGGGACGCTCCTGGTCACCACTGAGCCGGCGCCGATGGTGGCGCGCTCGCCTATCTCGATGCCGCCGAGGATGGTCGCGTTCGTGCCGATGGAGGCGCCGCGGCGCACGACCGTTCGCTCCAACTCCCAGTCGCCTTCGGCCTGCGGCGCCCCGTCTGGGCGTGTGGCGCGGGGGCGGCGGTCGTTAATGAACATGACGCCGTGGCCGACGAAGACCTCGTCCTCTATCTCGACGCCCTCGCAGATGAAGGTGTGGCTCGAAATCTTGCAGCGGGCGCCGACGCGCGCGCCCTTCTGTATCTCGACGAACGTCCCTATGCGCGTCTCGTCGCCTATCTCGCAGCCGTAGAGGTTGACGAAGCGGTAGATGCGCACGCCGCGCCCGAGGCGCACGTCCGGCGCGATGCAGCAGAACTCGGGCTCAAGCATCAACTGACGCCGGCGCCGCCGCCCGGCCCGCCGGCCCCGGCGGCCTCCGCCCCCTCGGGCGCGCGCTCCTCCTCGTCGCCGTAGTAGCCCGAGTAGTAGCCCGAATAGTAGTAGTAGTCGTTCGCCTCCAGCTTCACGTTGTTCAGCACGATGCCGAATATGTGCGCGCCCACGTCCTGCAACTGCTGCTTGGCGCGGCGGACGACGGCGCGCGACGAGCGGCCGCCGTGGACGACGAGCATCACGCCGTCAACCATCGTCGAGAGAATCGAGGCGTCGGTGAACGAGATGGCCGGCGGCGAGTCAATGATGATGTGCGTGAAGTTCTCCGAGAGCACGTAGAGGAGCTTGCGCATCTCGTCGGAGCCGAGCAGCTCGGCCGCGTTCGGCGGCACGGGGCCGGAGGTGATGATCTTCAGGTTCGGCAGCTTCTCGTAGGTCTGAACCAGCTCCGAGACGTTCGACTCGCCCGAGAGGTAGTTAGTCACCCCCCGCGAGTTCGACATGGCGAAGTGGGCGTGGACGCGAGGGCGCCGGAGGTCGCAGTCGAGCACGAGCACGTCCGCGCCGGTCTGCGCGAGCATCGTGGCGATGTTAACGACCGTCGTTGTCTTGCCCTCCGAGGGCTGGCTCGAGGTGACGAGCACCGTTCGCGGGGGCTGGCCGGCGCTCGACAGGAGGAGCGACGTGCGAAGGTGGCGGTAGGCCTCGGCGACGGGCGAGCGCACGTCCTCGATGAGGGCGAGCGCCTTGGCCTCGGACGGGTCGGGCGCCTGGCGCGCGTAGTGGCCGAGCAGGCGCCTCGCCTCGCGCGGCGCCGGTATGAGCGCGAGCGTCGGGAGGTGCAGGTGGCGGTCAACGTCCTCGACCGACTTCAGCGTGTCGTCGAGGTAGTCGAGCAGGAAGGCGAGGCCGATGCCGACGCCCAGAGAGAGCAGCAGCGCGATGATGATGTTTCGCACGCGCGGCGGGCCGATGGGCGCGCGCGGCAGGCGCGCCTCCTCGACCTGCGTGACGTTGGGCGTGCGGTCGCCCGTCGTAACCTTCAGCTCGTTCAGGCGCTGCTGGTAGAGGTTCAGGTTCTGGCGGTCGGTCTCGATGGCCTGGTCGAGGTCGGCCAGCCCCGTCTCGGCGATGCTCGAAGCGTTGGCGCGCGAGCGCTCGGCGTAGTAGGCGGCGCTCACGTCGCGCTCCTTCTTGACGGCGGCCTCGTAGTTCGCCTTGAGCGTGTTGACTATCTCGTTGGGCGCGCGCTCCAAGTCCTCCTTGAGCCGCTTGAGCTGCTCGTCAATCTTCTTGACCTCGGGCCACTCCGGCGTGTAGTTGACGAGGAGGGCGGCGCGGCGCTCTTCGAGGTCGCTTATCTTCTCGCGCAGGCGCTGCACGGTCTTGTCGCCCTGCACGGCCGGCACGGACCAGATGCCCTGGCTGTTGCGCGTGTCGAGCGCGACGCGGTAGGCGGCCTCCGCGTCCTTGCGCCGGGCCTCTGCCTCCTGCAACTGCGCGCTGTAGGTCTGAAGGCGCACCGCGTTCAAGTCCTGCCCGGCCTTCGCGCCGAGCGGCAGGCTGTGGCTCTGCTTGTAGTTGAGGCGGCGCTGCGTGTTGGCCTGTATGCGCTCCTGCAAATCAATTATCTGTCGGGCGAGCACGTCCTCGGCCCGGTTCGAGCCCATCGTCTCCTCGCGTATGTCGTTGTCGCGGAAGATGGCCGCCATCGTGTTGGCGACGTTCTGGGCTATCTCGGGATCCGTGTGGCGGAAGCGTAGGTTGACGAGGCTTGTGCGCTCGACGGGCTCGACCGTCAGGTTCTCGCGCAGCGCGTCCTCGTAGGGCTCTAGCTTCAGCGCCATCTCGGGCGTGACGGTGTCCGCGCTCAACTCGTTCGGGTTGAGCACGGGGACGCCCATGTCGGCCTCCTGCTGCTGCTTGGGCTGCTCGCGCGTGATGACGCGCCGCAGGCCGGCGATGATGCCGGTGCCGCGGCTCGGGTTCAGGAACTTGGGGTTGTTCTGGAGGTCGAGGCGCATGATGACCTGGCGTGCGAGCTTCTGCGTCTCGAGCTTCTTGAGCTGTGTCTGCCAGTAGGTCGGGTCGCTGCTCTTGATGACGAGGTCGCCTGCGCGGCCCGTCTGAAGCACGCTGCGGCTCCGCTGCTCGATCTGTATGGTCGTCGCGGCCTCATAGACGGAGGGCAGGCGGTACATCTGAATCGCGACGAGGCTTGTGACGACGACGGCGAGGCTCAGTATGAGCCACTTGCGCTTGAGCACGACCGCGAGGTACTCGCGCAGGTGGGCAGGCTCCGTGGAGGCGGCCGGGGCCGGGGCCGCGGGCGCCGGCTGCGTAAGGTCGCGCAGCGGGCGGTCGAGCGTCTCCGAGGGCGTGAGCGGCATCAGGCGGTTATCTGGCGACATCATAAGCGTAACTCTTCCCGGGTCAGGTAGAAGCGGATCGGTCAAGGAGATTCCAAGCGCGTAATGATAGCAGAGACCGACCCGGCGGCAAATTGCGGAGCGGCGGATTTCGGATTGCGGATTAAGGAGAATGCCCGGCTCTCCAATCCGCAGTCAGCGGTTGGAGGCGAACTCGGCGAGGGCGTCGCGCCAGTCGCGCAGGGGCTCGAGGCCGATGGCTTCGGAGAGCAGGCAGCGCAGGCGCGAGTTGCGCGGGCGCGGGGCGGGGCGGTTGAGCGACGCCATCGTGACGGTCTCTACCTCGACGCCGTCGGCGCCCACGACCTCGACGGCCGCGCGCGTGAAGCCCTCGAAGCTGGTGCCTTCGCCTGCGTTGACGACGTGAAAGACGCCCGGCAGGTCTAGTTCGGCCAGCTCGCGCAGTCGCGCGGCGAGGTCGGGCGCGTAGGTGGGCGTGCCGTAGGCGTCCGAGATGGCTTTGAGCCGCTCGCCGCGGCGGGCGCGCTCCGCCACCGTCGCGAGGAAGTTTTTGCCGCCGGGGCCGAAAATCCAGCCCGAGCGGACGACGACAGTTCGCGCCGAGGCCATCTGCGCGCGACGCTCGCCTTCGAGCTTCGCCGCGCCGTAAGCGCTCGCCGGGTGCGGGTCGTCGCGCTGCGTGTAGAAGCCCTCCTTCGCGCCGTCGAAGACGTAGTCGGTCGAGATGGTGACGAAGTTCGCGCCCACAGAGCGCGCCGCAGCCGCCAGCACCTCGACTCCCTGCGAGTTGACGAGGAAGGCTCGCTGCGGGTCTAGCTCGCAGCCGTCAACGTCCGTCCACGCGGCGCAGTTGATGACAGAGTCGGGGCGCGCGCGGCCGAAGGCTTCGCGCACGCCGCGGTCGTCTGTGATGTCGAGCCGCGCGCGCTCAAACGCCTCGACCTCGTCGCCCAAATTCCGGCAGTGCTCCGCCGCGCACCGCCCCACCATCCCGCCCGCGCCCGTGATTAAGACTCGCATACTGTGTATGAGGAAGCTGGAAGCCCGGATAGGATGACTCGTCCCGGCCCCTGACTCTGCCCTTTATACCGTCCCGTACTGCTTCGCGTAGTAGTCGCGGTAGGAGCCGCTGCGCGCGCGCTCGACCCAAGCGGCGTTGTCGGCGTACCAGCGAATGGTTTTTTCGAGGCCGCTCTCCCACGTCTCGCGCGGGCGCCAGCCCAGCTCGGCCTCTATCTTCGACGGGTCTATGGCGTAGCGAAGGTCGTGGCCGGGCCGGTCTTTGACGAAGCGTATGAGCGAGCGCGGCTTGCCGAGCGCGTCGAGCACGCCCTCGGCGACTTCGAGGTTGCGGCGCTGGTTGCGCGCGCCGATGTTGTATGCCTCGCCGGGGCGGCCGCGGAGCATCACGTCTAGGATGGCGCGGCAGTGGTCTTCGACGTAAATCCAGTCGCGCACGTTGCGGCCGTCGCCGTAAACGGGTATGGGCTGGTCGCTCATGGCGTTCGCCAGCATCAGCGGCAGGAACTTCTCGGGGAACTGGCGGGGGCCGTAGTTGTTGCCGCAGCGAGTGACGACCGTGTCGAGCTTGTGCGTGTGGTGCGCGGCGCGGACGAAGTGCTCGGCCGCGGCCTTCGAGGCCGAGTAGGGGCTGTTCGGCGCGAAGGGCGACTCCTCGGTGAAGAAGGCCGTGTCGTCGTCGGGCAGGCTCCCCATCACCTCGTCGGTCGAGATTTGAACGAAGCGCCGGACGCCCCGGGCGCGCGCGGCGTCTAAGAGAACCTGCGTGCCGAAGACGTTGGCTCGGATGAACTCGTCGGCCGAGTTGATGCTACGGTCAACGTGCGACTCGGCGGCGAAGTTCACTATCGCGTCGGCGCCGTCTCCGAGCGCGGCCATGACGGCCTCGCGGTCTGCTATGTCGCCGCGGACGAAGCGGTGGCGGCCGTCGCCCTCAAGGCCCGCGAGGTTGTCGAGGTTGCCTGCGTAAGTGAGCGCGTCGAAGTTTGTGACCTCGCAGCCCGGCAGCTCTTCCAGCAGGAGGCGCACGAATGCCGAGCCTATGAAGCCCGCCCCCCCCGTCACGAATAATTTTTTCATCCCGGCCAATATTACACTCCGAATTTGTTTTCGGGCTAACGGCGCAGCACGGCCCCCGTAAGGCGGCGCGCCCCGAGGGCCGCGCTCACGAGCAGCAGGGGGACGACCGGCGACCAGAAGCGGTACTCGATCCACATCGGCAGGTGAATCAGAAGCGTGTACCCCCACCCGCAGGCGCACACCAGCGCCGCCGCGTTGTCGAAGCCGCGGCGCAAACTCGCCAGCGCCAGCGCGAAGGGGAGCAGCGCGAAGAGCACGAGCATCGCGGCCTTCAGGGCGAGCGCCCCCCACCGCCCCCCGGCGCGCAGCGAGCCGAAGGAGGAGTGCAGCCCCGTGAAGCGGTCGAAGCTCGTAAGGAAGAGGTAAGGCACTGAGCGCGCGCGCATCGCGAGGTAAGAGAGCGGCGCCCGCCCGATGTTGGCTACACCCTCGCGCATCGCCACGCGATCCGTGGCCGCGAGCTCGGGCGGCGTCTTGGCTTCGGCGAGCGCGTGGCCGTAGGGGTCGCCCGACTCCGGCGCGAACACCTTCCGGTACATCTGCTGCTCGTCCTGCTGGTTCAAGTCCCAGCGCGAGGCCATGTAGAAGTTCGCGGCCGAGAGGCCCTGCACCAGCACGAAGCGGCCCGCGAGGGCCGAGCTCCTTACGACCCACGGCGCGAGCACGACGGCGAGGCAGACGACGAGCGCGGCCGCGTGCGCGCCCCTGCGCGGCTGCCGGCGCAGCAGCAGCGGCATCGCCGCCACGACGGCGAGCGGGTAGAAGACGGCGATGGGCCTGCACAGCGACGCGACGGCGAAGGCGGCCCCGCCAGCCGCGGTCAAAGGCAGCCGGTCACGCGCGAGCCCGGAGGACAAGAGCGCTGCCGAGACGGTCATAGTAAAAGCGAAGAGCGGCTCGGAGAGTATTGTCGAGGCCGAAGCAATCGCGCCGGGGTGGATGGCGTAAGCCGCGCCCGCCGCAAAGGCCCAGCGTGTTGGCGCACCCGCGAGGCGCGCGAGCATGAGGACTAGTAGGGCCACAACGGCGTCGAGCGCCGACTGGAGCAATATGACGACGGTTGTCGAGCCGCCAGCGAGCGCGAGGAAGAGCGGGTAGAGGGGCGCGCGGCGTATGGTCGGCGTGAAGGGCTCGGCCGTGTCGAGGCTGAAGGCGCCGTGCTCGGCGATGTTGCTTGCGAGCAGTAGGTAGTCGGCCGTGTCGCCGCCGGTGAGCGCCCCGCGCCAGGCGAAGAAGCCGGCGCGCGCGGCGAAGACCGCGAGGAAGAGCAACGCGCAGGCTGTCAAGAAGCGACGCCCCACTGGCTGACCCTGCACTAAACCTTCTCCGCAACCATCAGTATGTTCTTGCCGATGGGCGGTGGGACGAGCGCCTCAAGCCTCCTGAGCGGCGGCACGAAGAAGTCGTCGTAAAACTTAACGGCGCCCGGCTCCATACGCTCCGAGCGCAGCACGCGGTACTTGACCCACCACGGCAGCACGCCCGCCGAGTCGAAATAGACAGACTTGAGCACGCGGAAGCCCGCGCGCTCGG
>DASPKR010000309.1:0-3486 GCA_035627975.1 Pyrinomonadaceae bacterium
GCCAGTTGTCGGAGATGTCCTTGTTCTGCGGGCAGACCTTCGTGCCGCCGACGG
Organism: Pyrinomonadaceae bacterium; assembly: GCA_035627975.1. Classification (GTDB taxonomy): domain Bacteria; phylum Acidobacteriota; class Blastocatellia; order Pyrinomonadales; family Pyrinomonadaceae; genus QHXN01. The sequence continues at coordinate 55 of DASPKR010000309.1, forward strand.
CGTTGGCGGCGACGTTCCACTGGCAGCCGTCCTGCCGGCCGTCCCAGTGGCAGAAGCCGCAGGACTTCTGCCCGTCGTCCGAGTAGGACGAGGAGAAGAACCAGCGCAGCCCCTGCTCCTCGGCCGTGGCGAAGAGGTTCTGCCCCGTGCCGCCGGTGGTCGGGTCGGGCGTGGAGTTCGTGACGCCGACGGGGAGGAAGCCCTGCCGCGTCAGGTTGCCGTTCGTGCCGACGCTCAGGAAGGACACGTCCTCGGTCTGGAAGTTGGCGACGTAGATGGTGCGGCCGTCGGGGGAGACTTCGACGCCCTGCGGCGTGATGCCGCCAGTGCGCTCGATGTCGAGCGGCGTGAGCACCTGCGAGGGGTCGGAGGCGTTCACGTTGATGCGGAAGGCCTGCACCTGCTCCGAGTGCGCGTAGGTGACGAAGAGCATGTCGCCGCGGACGAACATCTGCTCGGGGCCGCTGCCCCGGATTATCTCCTGCGCCGCATTGTGGTCGCCGAGGTCAACGAACTGCCCCGGCGTGACCAGCTGCGAGATGTCGCGGCCTTCGTCAACGTAGCGGAAGACGAAGCGGTTGGTCTGCGTGTCGAAGATGTTCAGCTCGGAGCCTATGTCGTCGAAGGTCGTGGCCTTCGTCGCGTCGGTCATGACGGGCGTGTACCCGAGCGGTTGGCCGTTGTTGCGTATGGCGACGCCGCTCGCGTTCTTCGTCGGCAGGCCGTGGCCCGTCTCCGGCTCGTTAAGGCGCGTGTTCGTCTCCTGGCCCGAGACGATGCCCCAGCGGCCGACTATCTTCACGTCTGTCGAGAGGCCGCCGACGGGCAGCACCTTGACGAGAGTGTTGGCGTCCGATTCGACGTTTATCGCGGCTACGGTGTGGCCGAGCGTGTTGGCGACGTAGAGCGTGCGGCCGTCGGCGCTCAAGTCCAGGTCGCGCGGGTTCGAGCGCTCGAGCGGCGTGTTGCCGGTGGGGATGAGGGCTATCTGCGTGAACGTTGGGCCGGGACTGACGCGGAAGGCGCGCACCGCGTCCTTGTAGCGGTCGGTGATGTAGAGGCGCGTGCCTGCGCGGTTGAAGACGAGCTTCTCGCCGTAGAAGCCGGTCTCGAACTCGCCGACGACGGTGTCGCTTGTGGCGTCAATCACGCTCGCGAAGTTGCCGTACTGGTTGAGCACGACGACGTAGGGCCGCGCGCTTATCGCCGTGTTGATCGGCGCGGCCTTGACGCCTATGGGCCGGAGGCCGCGAGTCTCGCCCGCGGGCCGGAGGTCTATCCACTTCGAGACGCGGCGGCTGGCGGTGTCCACGACGGCGACGCGCCAGTCCGGGTAGCCCTCGCGGCCGGGCAGCGTGACGTAGAGCTTGCGGCCGTCCTGCGAGAGCGCGAGCGCGCGCGGCTGGCTGCGGAACGGCTGCTTGACGAGCGGCCAGAACTGGTTGCCGCTCTTGACCTGCGGGTTGTTCGGGTCAATGCGCGTGCCGGGGTCGGGGCGCCCGTCTATGTAGCTGGCGCCGTACATGATTTTGGTGAAGCGCTGGAGGCCGCCGCGCTCGCCCGCAGGCTCGGCGCCCACTATGTTCTTGACGGGGTCGCTGGTCGGGCCTGTGATGATGCGGCCGCGCGAGTCCGTCTTGACGGCCGTCGTGAAGAACCTCAGCTCGAAGGGCGCCTCGGGCGCAGTGTCGAGCACCTTTCTCTGGAAGGGCGCGGAGAGCGTCTGGGCTGCGGGCGCGGCCTCGGCCGCCGAGCCGCCCGCGGGCAGCGCCCCGCGCAGAAACCACGCCGCGGCCGCGGCGCATGCGAGCGCCGTGACGAAGAGCTTCAGCTTGTTTCGCATCTTTTCGTGCTCCGTCGGAAGTGGTGCCAATCGTCGGGGACACTCGTACAGAGCCGCGCCGGAACAAAGAAATACGGGCCGGCGAAAAAAATTCGGGCGCGCGCGGGCGCCGCCCCGACGGTGACGGCTTTGTGAAATTATCGGGGTAAGAATGGCGGGGCCGGGGAGCCGTTTGAAGAGAGGAGAGACTTATGGAGACCGACTCGGGGCGGACGACTTCCGTCTGGATGGCTACGGCCGACGTGCCGGCCGGCGAGAGCCTCGCGGGGGATACGAGCGCGGACGTTTGCGTCGTGGGCGCAGGCATTGCGGGCCTTTCGACCGCGTACCTCCTGACGCGCGAAGGCAAGTCCGTCGTCGTCTTAGACGACGGCCCCCTCGCGGGCGGCGAGACTTCGCGCACGACCGCGCACCTCACGAACGCGCTCGACGACCGCTACTACGAGCTCGAGCGCCTGCACGGCGAGCGCGGCGCGCGGCTCGCGGCCGAGAGCCACACGGCCGCCATAGACCTCATCGAAGAGATAGTGACCGAGGAGGGGATTGACTGCGACTTCGAGCGCCTCGACGGCTACCTGTTCGTCCCGCCCGGCGAGTCAACCGAGCAGCTCGGCTGGGAGCTTCGCGCCGCGCACCGCGCCGGCCTCACCGAAGTCGAGTACGTCGAGCGCCTCCCCTACGACGCGTACGACTTCGGCGCCGCGCTCCGCTTCCCTTATCAGGGCCAGTTCCACATCCTGAAATACATACGGGGCCTTGCCGAGGCCATCAAGCGCCGCGGCGGCCGCATCTACACAGGCGCGCACGCCGACGAGATTGAGGGAGGCGCCGAGGCGCACGTCAAGACCTCGGACGGCTTCACGGTGAGCGCGGGCGCCATAGTCGTCGCGACCAACACGCCCGTCAACGACCTCGTCGCGATACACACCAAACAGGCGCCCTACCGCACCTACGTCATAGGCGCGCGCGTCCCCTCCGGCTCCGTGCCGCGCTTCCTCTACTGGGACACGCCCGACCCATACCACTACGTCCGCACCCAGTCGGTCGAGGGGTACGACGTGCTCATCGTCGGCGGCGAGGATCACAAGACGGGGCAGGCCGAGGACTTCGACGAGCGCTTCCGCCGCCTCGAAGAGTGGGCGCGCGAGCGCTTCCCCATGATAGAGGGCGTCGAGCTGCGCTGGTCGGGGCAGGTGATGGAGCCCGTTGACGGCATGGCCTACATCGGCCGCAACCCCTTAGACAGCGACAACGTCCTTATCGCCACCGGCGACTCCGGCAACGGCATGACGCACGGCACCATAGCGGGCCGGCTGCTCACGGACTTGATAGTGGGGCGCCCGAACGAGTGGGCCACGCTCTACGACCCTTCGCGGAAGTCCTTGCGCGCCGCGGGCGAGTACGCGAAGGAGAACTTAAACGTCGCCGCGCAGTACACCGACCTGCTCACCGGCGGCGAGGTCGAGTCGGCCGAAGAGGTGCGGCCCGGCGAGGGCGCCGTCATGCGGCGGGGGCTGACGAAGGTCGCCCTCTACCGCGACGAGCAGGGAACGCTTTACGAGCGCTCGGCCATCTGCGCCCACCTGGGC
>DASPKR010000310.1:0-2437 GCA_035627975.1 Pyrinomonadaceae bacterium
CGGACGACGGCGACGCGGTAGTCGTCCGCCTGCTTGCGCGCGGCCGCGAGGTCGTAGAAGACCTTGCCGCTGCACAGCACGATGCGCCGGACGGCGTCGCGGTCGGCGACGCCTTCGTCGTCGATGACGGGGCGGAAGCCGCCGCGCGTCAGCTCTTCGAGCGACGATGTCGCGGCGGGCAGGCGCAGGAGGCTCTTCGGCGTCATCACGACGAGCGGGCGGGCCGTCTGCTGCTTGACCTGCCGGCGCAGGAGGTGGAAGTACTGCGCCGGGGTCGTCGGGTAGCAGACCTGCATGTTGTTCTCGGCGCAGAGCTGGAGGTAGCGCTCGAGACGCGCCGAGGAGTGTTCCGGCCCCTGCCCTTCGTAGCCGTGCGGCAGGAGCAGTACGAGCCGCGAGGGCTGCTGCCACTTGTCAACGCCCGGCGCGATGAAGGCGTCTATGATGACCTGCGCGCCGTTAGAGAAGTCGCCGAACTGCGCCTCCCACGCGACGAGCGCGTCGCGCGCGACGACCGAGTAGCCGTACTCGAAGCCCATCACGCCCTGCTCCGACAGCGACGAGTCGAAGACCTCGACGAGCGAGCGGCCGTCGCGCGCCGTCATCTCGGTGAGCGGCACCCAGGGCTTGCCGGTCTGCGTGTCGTACATGATGGCGTGGCGCTGCGAGAACGTGCCGCGCCCCGAGTCCTGCCCCGAGAGGCGGACGCGCACGCCTTCCAGTCCCAGCGAGCCGAAGGCGACAAGCTCGGCGAAGGCCCAGTCGGCCGGAAGCTCGCCCTCGCCCATCTTGGCGCGGCGCGCGAGCTGGCTGACCATCTTCGGGTTGATGTTGAAGCCCTCGGGGACGACGGCGATGCTGCGCGCGATTTCGCGCACGACCCCGGCCTCGACCGGCGTCTCTACGACGGCCGAGCCGTCCTCCTCCTGCGCCGGGGCGGGAAGCTCCTTCTTCGGGGGTCGCTCCGAGACTATCTGCTTGGCGCGAGCGAGCGACGCCTCGTAGCGCTCGGTCGCCTCGCGTATCATCGCGTCAACCTCTTCCTGCGTGACGACGCCCTCTTGAATCAACCGCTGAGCGTACTTGGCGCGCACGCCGGGGTGCGCCTTGACGCGCGCGTACATCAGCGGCTGCGTGTAGCTCGGCTCGTCGCCCTCGTTGTGGCCGAGCTTGCGGAAGCCGACCACGTCCAGGACAACGTCCTTGTTGAACTCCTGACGGAAGTCGAGCGCGATTCTCAACGTGCGGAAGGCCGCCTCGGGGTCGTCGCCGTTGATGTGGAAGATGGGTAGCTGCGTCATCTTCGCGACGTCGGTCGAGTAGATGGAGGAGCGGCTGTCCTCGGGCGAGGTGGTGAAGCCTATCTGGTTGTTGATGATGATGTGTATGGTGCCGCCCGTGCGGTAGCCGGGCAGGTCTGCGAGCTGCAAGGTCTCCATCACTATCCCCTGCCCGGCGAAGGCCGCGTCGCCGTGGAGCAGCACCGGCAGCGCGCGGTCTATTACCTCCTCGCGCGGCGAGCCCGCGAGTTGAAGCGCGTCCTGCTTGGCGCGCACCATGCCCTCGACGACCGAGTCAACGAACTCGAGGTGGCTCGGGTTGGGCGAGATCGAGACGCGAACCTTCCTGCCGGAGGCCGTCTCGCGCTCGCCCGTCGCGCCCTGGTGGTATTTCACGTCGCCCTCGTCTGCGGGGAAGTCCGGGTGGACTGAGCCCTCGAAGGCCGTGAATATGCGCTCGGAGAAGTTGCCGACGACGTTGGCGAGGACGTTCAGGCGGCCGCGGTGTGCCATGCCGAGCGTTATGTCCTCGACGCCCTTCTCGGCCGCGCGCTCCACGAGCTGGTCGAGCAGAGGGATTATCGTCTCGCAGCCTTCGAGGCTGAAGCGCTTCTGGCCGAGGTACTTCGTGTGCAGGAAGCGCTCGAACGTCTCGGCGCGCGTGAGCCTCATCAAAAGCGCCTTGCGCGTCTCGGCCGGCAGCGGCTCGGGGTGGACGAACTCCTGGCGTATGCGCTCGCGCACCCAGACCTTCTGCTCCTTGCTCTGTATGTGCCGGTACTCAGTGCCGACCTTGCCGCAGTAGGCTCGGCGGAGCACGTCGAGGATTTCGCGCAGGGTGGCGATCTCCTTGCCGGCCAGGCCGCCCGTTATGAACTCGCGATCCAGGTCCCAGATGGTCAGCCCGTAGGTCTCTATGTCCAGTTCGGGGTGGTACTGGATGGGGAGCGCGTTTAAGGGGTCAATGTCGGCGATGAGGTGGCCGCGCACGCGGTAGGCGTTAATCAGTTCGAGGACGCGCGCCTGCTTGCCGACCTCCTCCCGCGCGTCGTAGCGGCCCAGCAGCGCCGGGTTGTAGTCCCTCGCCCAGCGCATCGGCTGGTAGGCGATGCCGAGGTCGCGGAATATGCGGGCGTAGAAGTCGTGCTCGCCGAGCA
>DASPKR010000311.1:0-4020 GCA_035627975.1 Pyrinomonadaceae bacterium
TGTCGCCGCGCCCGTGCCGCCGTCTTCCGCGGCCGGCGCTTAGTTGCCGAACCAGCCGATGGGCTTGCCCGACAGGTCAACCCAGACGCTCTTGATCTGCGTGTAGAGGTCGAGGGCGTGGCGGCCCATCTCGCGGCCGTAGCCGGACTGCTTGTAGCCGCCGAAGGGAGAGGCGGCGTTGAACATATTGAAGGTGTTAATCCAGACGACGCCCGCGCGGACGGCCTTCGCGAAGCGGTGCGCGCGCGTGATGTCCTTCGTCCAGATGCCGGCCGACAGACCGTAGATGGTCTCGTTGGCCTGGCGTATGAGGTCTTCCTCGTCGGTGAAGGTTATGACGGAGGTGACGGGGCCGAATATCTCCTCCTGCGCCACCCTCATCGTGTTCTTCACCTCGCCGAAGATGGTGGGCTGGAAGAAGTAGCCCTTCTGGAAGTCGCCTTCGAGCTGCGGCGGGCAGCCGCCCGCGAGCACGGACGCCCCCTCCTCCTTCGCGATGTCAACGTAGCCCTTGATGCGGTTCAACTGCTCCTCCGACACCTGAGGCCCCATCTGCGTCGTCTTGTCGAGCGGGTCGCCGACCTTTATCTTCCCCGACTTCTCCTTGAAGCGGTCTAGGAACTCGTCCTTCACCCTCTCGTCCACGAAGAGGCGCGAGCCGGCGCAGCAGACCTGCCCCTGGTTGAAGAAGATGCCCATCATCGCGCCGTTGACGGCCTGCTCGATGTCGGCGTCGGCGAAGATGATGTTGGGCGCCTTGCCGCCCAGCTCGAGCGAGACCTTCTTCAGATTGTCGGCCGCGGCTTTGGCGACGAGCTTTCCGACCTCGGTAGAGCCGGTGAAGGCGACCTTGTCCACGTCCGGGTGCGAGGCGAGCGCCGCGCCCGCCGTCTCGCCGAAGCCGGGGACGATGTTGACGACGCCGTCGGGGAAGCCGGCCTCCTGTATGAGCTTGGCGAGCTCCATCGCGCCAACGGGGGTCTGCTCGGCGGGCTTCAGCACCACCGTGTTGCCGGCGGCGAGCGCGGGCGCGAGCTTCCACGCGGCCATCAGCAGAGGGAAGTTCCAGGGGATTATCTGGCCGCAGACGCCGACGGGCTCGCGCAGCGTGTAGTTGAACATCTGCCCCGGCACCGGGATTGTCTCGCCCTCTATCTTCGTGGCCCAGCCGGCGAAGTATTCGAAGTTCTCGACCACCTGCGGCAGGTCAACGTACTGCGACTCGCGTATGGGCTTGCCGTTGTCGGAGGTCTCTATCCGGGCGAGCTCTGCCGTCTTCGCCTCGATGAGCTGCGCTAGCTTGTAGAGCATGCGGCCGCGGTCGCGCGCGGAAACCTTCGACCACTTGCCCTCGAAGGCGCGTCGGGCGGCCGCGACTGCCTTGTCAATGTCGGCCGTGTCGCCCTCTGCGATTTCGGCGAGCGTCGCGCCCGTGGCCGGGTTCGGGGTCGTGAAGGTCTTGCCGGACTCGGCGTCCACCCACTGCCCGTCAATGAAGAGTTGGTACTTGCGGGGCGTCTCTGACGCGGGTTGAGTTGATGACATAAGGGATTTTCCTCTCCAGACTGAAAGTTTGATTGCCTCTCCAAGACTTAACGAAGCGGGCCGGTTCGTCGGATGCGCGGCCTACTTTATCACCCTCCGCGCCCGGCAGTACAGAACCGGGGCGGCGGCAGCCGCGGTCGTCACGGCGGCGCTGCCTTCTTCAACGCCGGGAGGGCTCGCCGACGGGCCGCTCCTCGTCGAGCGTCGTGGCGCCCGGCTCTTCCTTCTCCTCGTCGGCGGCGTACTCGGGGTCTGTGTCGCCGGTTATCTCGTCCCAGTCGTAGCCGAGGTGGTTCGACAGTCGCTGCAACTTAGACTCCCACTCCTTGCGCCTCTCGCGGTACTCGGCGAGCCCCGCGGCGCCGTCGCCCCGAACCTTTATCCCGGCCTCGGCGAGCCTGCGCAAATTCGAGCGGTAGCGCCGCGCCCAGCGCTTCTCGTCCGCCGGCCGCTCCTCGTCGCGCGGCCGCGCGCGCCTCTCCAAATCGAGCGACGCGACCAACTCCGAGAGCACGTGGCGCGTGTTCGCCTCCAGCGTTCGAACCTCCGGGTAGTTGCGGAGCTCCGCGTACTCGTCGCGGTCGAGCGACGTGTGGATGATCGCGCACGACTCCAGCAGCAGGAAGAGCATGCGCGGGAGGCTCTTATAAACCTCGGCGGGGTGGAAGTAGTGTATTACGGGGTGCTCGACGTGCGATTCGAGAAGGCCCTGCATGTCGCGCGTGGCCGTCCTGAGCGCGTCGCGCAGCCCGTAGAAGCGCCCCTCGACGAAGTGGTGCGCGATGTAGCCGGCCGCGTCCGCGCCCTCGCCCGCCTGGTGGTAGAAGGAGAGCGCCACGGCCCGCTTCTTCTCAAGCGCGCCATAGACCGAGAGCAGGTACGTGATCGTGAGCGAGATGAGGGCGACGCCCGTGGCCGACTCCGCGACGGCGAGCGCACGCATCGGCGACGTGCGCGGCACGATGTCGCCATAGCCCGCGGTCGTCAGGGAGATGCCGCTGAAATAGACGGCGTCCATGAAGGCCGAGCCCTCGTGCTTCTGGCTGTAGATGAAAAGCTCCGGCACGTGCGGGTAATAGACGAGGGCGAAGCCCATTATGAGCGAGAAGACGTAGGTGGCGAGCAGCAGCGGCAGCAGCACCGGCCCGACGGCGTTGAGCAGCTTGTGCCGCCGTATGCGCGAGAGCCTGAAGGCGACGGAGCGCGCCGTGCGCCAGACGAGGCGGTCGAGGCGCTCGCCGATGGGGCCGTAGCGCGCGCTCGCGTGCAGCACCGTCGCGTAAACGTCGTAGGCGACGAGGAGCAGCAGCCCCACGCCCGCCGTCGTGAACAGGAAAGTTCTCATCGGTGGGCGGCCCGCGCGCGCGGGCCGTCTTCACGCCGATTCCGCAATGAGCTGCCGGAGCACGAACGGGAGGATGCCGCCGTGCCGGTAGTACTCGATCTCTATTGGCGTGTCTATGCGGAGTGTGACGGGGACTTCCACCGCCTCGCCGCCGCCCCGTCGCACGCGCAGCGTCACGTCCTGCCGCGGCACGATCTCGCCCTCCTGTAGGCCGACGATGTCGAAGATCTCGTCGCCGTCGAGCCCGAGCGTCTGGGCGTTCGTCCCCTCCTTGAACTGCAACGGCAGCACGCCCATCCCGACGAGGTTCGAGCGGTGTATGCGCTCGAAGCTCTCCGCGATGACTGCGCGCACGCCCAACAACTTCGTCCCCTTCGCCGCCCAGTCGCGCGAGCTGCCCGTGCCGTACTCCTGGCCCGCGATGACGACGAGCGGCAGCCCCGCGGCCTGGTAGTTCACGCTGGCGTCGTAGATGCTCATCTGCTCGCCGACGGGCTGAAGGACGGTCACGCCGCCCTCCGTCCCCGGCACCATGAGGTTCTTGATGCGGACGTTGGCGAACGTGCCGCGCACCATGATCTGGTGGTTGCCGCGCCGCGAGCCGTAGGAGTTGAAGTCTTCCACGCCGACGCCGCGCAGCAGCAGGTAGCGGCCGGCGGGCGACTTCGGCTTGATGGCCCCGGCGGGCGAGATGTGGTCGGTCGTCACCGAGTCGCCGAAGATGGCGAGCGGGCGCGCGCCCTTGATGTCGCAGAAGACGCCGGGCTGCATGCTGAACTTCTCGAAGTAGGGCGGCTCCTGAATGTAAGTCGATTGCGGGTCCCACTGGTAGACCTCGCCCGCGACCGACGGTATCTCGTTCCAGAGCGGGTTGGCCTCGGCGAAGTTGGCGTAGAGACGCCGGTACGTCTCGGGGTCGGTCGCGGTCTGCAAGACCTCGCCGACCTCGCCGATGGTCGGCCAGATGTCGCGCAGGTAGACCTCCTCGCCGTCCCTGCCCTTGCCAATCGGCTCGTTGGTCAGGTCGATGTTGACGCGGCCCGCGAGCGCGAAGGCGACCACCAGCGGCGGCGACATCAGGAAGTTCGCCTTGATGGACTGGTGCACGCGCGCCTCGAAGTTGCGGTTCC
>DASPKR010000312.1:0-6726 GCA_035627975.1 Pyrinomonadaceae bacterium
AGCTGGTTCATCTCTTCGCGCGCCACTCGGTAGAGCGTGCGGCTTATGTGCATGCGCTCGAACGGCCCCATCTGGCAGAAGTTCGAGAAGTCTGCGGCCTCGGCCTTCGGCGCGACGACGCGGCGGTAGCGCTGCAACTGCGCGCGAGAGAGGCGCAGGGCGCCGTCGTCCTCGCAGTCCTGCATCAGGCGGTCTTCGACGTAGTCCTCGGTGTTGACCTGCACGAAGTAGGCGACGACGCCCGAGCGCTTCAAAAGCTCGCGCGCCTCCTCGAAGTCCGACTCGCTCGTCGAGTCAACGCCGTCCGTCAGGGCGACTAAGGCGCGGCGGCCGCGCAGCTCCTCGCGCGGCTGCTCGCGGAAGACCTGCCGCGCGACGCTCCCGAGGCCGTCGTAGAAGGGCGTGCCGTTCGAGGCGCCGATTGCCTCGACCGCCTTTTGCAGCTCCTCCCGGTCGTCCGTAAGCGGCGCCTTCACCTCCACGGTGGCGAGGCTCGTGTCGCCCTCGCGCTTCGTGTTGAAGCCGAGTATCGAGACGCGGTCGCCGGGCCGCAGAGCCTCTATGAAGGCGAGCGCCGCGCGCCGTATCAGGCCCAGCTCGGCGCGCGTCGAGCCCGACGTGTCGAGCAGCAGCGCCACCTCGAAGGGCGCGTCCGCCGTCGCGAAGTTGGCTATCTTCTGCGGCCGCCCGTCCTCGAAGACGAGGAAGTTGTCTGCGCGAAGGCCGGAGACGGGCTTGCCCGTCCTGTCCGTGACGACTGTCGGGACGGAGACGAGCTGCGTCTCGATTCTCACAACGTCGCCCTCGTCAACCTCCTCACCCTGCTGTGCGGCCTGCTTCTGCCGCTGCTGCGGGGAGTCGGGCGAGGGCGTCGGCGCGGGCTGCGGCTGCCCGACGCGCCGCGGGCGCTGCGCCTGCCGGGCGAGGCCCGCGGGCGGGAGCAGGGCCGCGAACAGAGCGAGTGTCAGGAGGAGCGCCCGACGCTTCGGGCTTGCGGGAATCTTCAGCACGGTCTTAAACTCTCGGTCGGCGAAATCCGTTTAAAATATATCCGCAAACGTGGGCCGAACGGAAGGGGGCGGCGCGCCATGCCCGTCATAGGCAGGCTAGACGATCAGGTTGACGAAATCATCATCAAGCCCGTCTCCGAAAGGCGGCGGGGCGAAGATGACGAGACGGCCGCGCGCCCGAGGCCGACGGGAGAGGAACTTCGGCCACCCTCTCCTTCAAACCCTTCACGTGATGAGACAACTGTCCGGCCCGGCGAGTTGCCCGTCTGGATGCTGTGAGCGCCCGGCGCCCTTCCTTTACACGCCGGCCGGGGGCGCCCGGCCGAGTTTTGTGACGGCGCCGCCGCGCTTGACACGGGAGGCGGCTTCTCTTAAATTGTTATTTCGGTTGGGCGCGGCAGATATTTTCAGGCACGTACGTCAATGGTAGACGGCTTCCCTTACAAGGAAGAGGTTGGGGGTTCGAGTCCCTCCGTGCCTACCACACGCCCGCCGGTTTGAAAACCTGAGTGGCTTTTCGCGGAGTCGTAGTTCAGTTGGTTAGAACGCCGGCCTGTCACGTCGGAGGTCGCGGGTTCGAGTCCCGTCGGCTCCGCCACTTAACGAGGGAGCGGTTGCCTTTAACGAAAGGCAACCGCTTTTTCGTTCACGGCCCTTTTTTGATTTAAATGGCGAGGCTTGAGCCTTTTGAGGCGGCGCGGAGGGTTTTCGAGGGGAGGTACGCCGGGGCGCGCGTGCTGTTCCTGGCGGGCTCGGTGCTGCGCGGGGAGGCGACGCCGACTTCCGACCTCGACGTGGTGGTCGTGTACGACCGGCTGCCCCGCGCGTACCGCGAGGCTTTCGTTTCCGACGGGTGGCCCGTCGAATCGTTCGTCCACGACCCCGAGACGCTCGAGCGCTTCATCGAGCTAGACAGGCAGAGCGCGCTGCCGTCCATCATCAGCATGGTCTTAGAGGGCGTCGAAATCCCCGGGCCGAGCGAGCTGTCGGCTGAGTTGAAGCGGCTAGCGCGCGAAGCCTTCGAGGCCGGGCCGCCGCCTCTCATCGAGGACGAGATGACGCTGCTGCGATTCCGCCTGACCGACTGGCTCGACGACATAAGGCACCCGCGCTCGGCGGAAGAACTGGTCGCGACGGGCGCCTACCTTTACAAGGACGTGGCCGACTTCTTCTTCCGCTCGCGGAACCTCTGGACGGCTCACAGCAAGACCGTCCCGCGCCGCCTCCGGCAGACCGACCCCGAGTTCGCCGAAAGCTTCCGCCTCGCCTTCGAGTCTCTCTTCGCCGCCAAAGACCCCGCGCCCGTCATCGCCTTAGTTGAAGGGATGCTCGCGCCATTCGGCGGCCTGCTCTTCGAGGGCTTCCGCAAGGAGGCCGCGGAGAAGTGACGGACTAAGCCCGCGCCATGATCCCCGTCCCGGAAGCAGTCCGCATCGTCATAGAGCAGTCCGAGCCGCTCCCCGTCGAGCGCGTTCCCGTCGAGGAGTCCGCGGGCCGCGTGCTCGCCGAGGACGTTCTCGCCGACACAGACCTTCCGCCATTCGACCGCGCGCAGATGGACGGCTACGCGGTGCGCTCGGAGGATTTGGGAGTTGTGCCGGCGCGGCTGAGAGTCGTGGGCGAGGCGGCGGCCGGGCTCGGCTGGCGCGGCCAGCTCGGCGAGGGCGAGGCCGTGCGGATAATGACGGGGGCGCCGCTGCCCCGCGGCGCCGACAGCGTGCAGCAGGTGGAGTTGACGCGCGAGCACGACGGCGGCCGAACGGTCGAGATAGAGCGCGCGACGGCGCCGGGGCAGTTCTACGTGCCGCGCGGGAGCGAGGTGCGCGCAGGCGACCGCGTGCTCGAAGCCGGCGAGGAGATTAACGCCGCGCGCGCGGCCGTGCTCGCGTCGTTTGGCTATGCGCGCGTGGCCGTGCGGAGGCGGCCGCGCGTGGCCGTGCTGGCGACGGGCTCCGAGCTTGTGCGCGTGGGCGAGCTACCCGGCCCCGACCAGATACGCGACTCAAACACCTACTCGCTCGCGGCCTACGCCCGCCTAGCCGGCGCCGAGGTGGAGCGAATGCCGTTCGCGGGCGACGACCCGGAATTGCTGCGCCGCTTGATGGCCGAGGCCGCCGGTCGCTCGGACGTGCTAGTGCTCTCGGGCGGCGTCTCGATGGGCCGATACGACTTCACGAAGGCGGCGCTATCCGCGCTCGGCGCGGAGATTTTTTTCGAGCGCGTCTCCCTGCGGCCCGGCAAGCCTACGGTCTTTGCGCTGCTGCTAGAGGGCGGCCGTCGCGTGCTAGCCTTCGGGCTTCCCGGCAACCCCGTCTCCGTCTCTGTCACCTTCAACCTGTTCGCGCGCACGGCGTTGCGCGCGATGCAGGGCGCACGAGCCCCTGCCATGCAAGAGGAGACGGCGGTGCTCGCGCGCGCCGTCAAGGGCTCCATGGAGCGCGCGAGCTACCTGCCGGCCGTGCTCTCGACCGACGAGGGCGGGCGCCTCGTGGCCGAGCCGCTGAAGTGGGGCGGATCGTCAGACTTCGTCGCCTTCGCACGCGCGACCGCGCTCGTCATAGTGCCGGAAGGCTCGAAGTCAATAGAAGCCGGCGAGGTTGTCAGGGTAGTGCGCCTGCCTAGCTGAAATGGTTTCTGATTAAGGAAAGAGGGTTGATGAGAGCGCGGCTCCCATCAACCCTCGGTTCATCCGCATTTTGATGACGATGGCGCGGCTATATGTGGTTCAGAAAGCCCCTCCACTGGCTGCCATGTCATCTGCAAGTGACATGCTCCGGGCTCGCCGGCTGTTATATACGTCGAAGGCCTGTCAGTGTTAGAATACGTAGTTCCTTTTGGAACGCCGCATCTCCCACCTTCGTCATTCTGCGGGTCGGGGATGCTGCCAGCTAATAATAGCGTAGCCAGTCATTGGAGGCCCTTTGTCGAGAGAAGTTAATCACCCCGACCTTTTTATCGAGCAGAGGGACACCGCCGCCTCCGCCAGGCTCTTCGCGCCGCGCACGGACTGGAGTGTGATGGGTGAGACCGAGCACTTCGTCCAGTTCTACGAGGCCGATGCTTTCCTCCTGAACTCGCTCGCCGAGTACATCGGCGCAGCCATCAAGGCGGGTGAGGGCGCGATAGTCGTGGCGACCGAGGCGCACCGCGACGAGCTCGAGGCGCGCTTGCGGGATAAGGGGCTGGAAGTGACCACAGCCGTCGAGTGCGGCCAGTTGGTCTTGCGTGACGCCGCCGAGACCCTCTCGAAATTCATGGCGGGCGGATCACCCGACCCCGCGCTCTTCGCCGAAATCATCGGCGACCTCATCGCGCGCTCTTCAAAGGGTCGGCCCCGCGTGCGCATTTACGGTGAGATGGTCGCGCTCCTCTGGGCCGAAGGCAACTACGACGCGGCGATCCGCCTTGAGGAACTCTGGAACTCTTTGCAGCAGACGCACTCCTTCGCACTCTTCTGCGCTTACCCGATGGACGGGTTCGCGGGCGAGGGGGCGGGGCGGGGGCTGCCCCATGTTTGCACGACGCACTCGCGCGTCATTCCCGCCGAGAGCTATACGGCGCTGGACGATTCCGACGAGCGCCTGCGTGAAATCACCCTGCTCCAGCAGAAGGCCAAGTCGCTCGAAGCCGAGGTCACGGAGCGCAAGAAAGCCGAAGAGAGACTCCGCTCCGCTCTGCTCAGAGAGCAGGCGGCGAGGCTGGAGGCCGAGGCCGCCACCCGCCTTAAGGACGAGTTCCTCGCCACAGTCTCGCACGAACTGAGGACGCCCCTGAGCGCCATCCTCGGATGGTCGGCCATGCTGCGCACGAGCAAGTTCGATCAGCCGGCCGTTGACCGGGCGCTTGAGACCATCGAGCGCAACGCGCGCTCGCAGGCACAGCTTATCGAGGACGTCCTCGACGTTTCGCGCATCATCACGGGGCAGCTCCGCCTAGACCTCCGGGCGGTCGAGCCCGCCGCCGTGATCGAGGCCGCCGTGGCGAGCGTCCGGCCTGCCGCCGCTGCCAAAAGTATCCAGATAAATTTGCTTTTAGACTCTGTGAGCCCACTCGTTTGCGACCCGGCCCGGCTTCAGCAGGTGATGTGGAACCTGCTCTCGAACGCGGTGAAGTTCACGCCCGTAGGCGGGTGTGTGACAATCAGCCTCCGGCGCGACGGCACCCGCATCCTGATCGTCGTCAGCGACACTGGCGAGGGCGTGAGCGCGGAATTCCTACCATTCATTTTCGACCGATTCCGGCAGGCGGACGGTTCGACGACGCGGAGGCACGGGGGGCTGGGGCTGGGGCTGGCGATAGTGCGGCACCTCGTCGAGCTGCACGGCGGGGCCGTAAGCGCCGAGAGCGCGGGCGTCGGACAAGGCACGACTTTTACCATCGAGCTGCCGGCTTGAGAGTTCACAAACAACTGTTGGCCCGCGGGACAAAAGGCGTAAAATCGCTCTACTCCCGTAGGGTATAGGCCCTGCGAAATGAGAGAGGCCGCAGCGCAAGTAATGCGCTGCGGCCTCTTCTTTCATATTGCGTTTACCGGCCCGTGTTAAGCTGCCACGCCTTCATTACCTTCTTCATGTCGTAACAGGAGATTGATCGTCCCAAGGAGTGCGGCGGGATCCACTGGCTTGTTAATGTAACCGCTGCACCCGGCGCTGACAGCTTCGGTGCGGTACTCAAGCCCGTCGTAGGCGGAGACCATGAGGATCGGCATTTCAGACACAGGGATGTGTTCCCTGATCTCGGCGACCGCCGAGAGCCCGTCCGTCCCCGGAAGCCCCAGGTCCATGAGGACTAACTGGGGGCGTTTATTTATCGCCACATCAATGGCCTCTCGTCCCGTCACGGCTTCCAAAATCCGGTAGCCGTTCGCTCCGAGAAATTGCGTGAGCATACTTCGGAGGTCGTCGCTGTCCTCGGCGATCAGGATCGTCTTCAACTGAACTTCTTCGCTTCCCACCCTGTCATCCTGATATTCCAACCATCTCGGAGCCGGTTTGATGGCATCGTGCGCGCGGCATTAAATGTCGCGCCGGACGAGGCTGGCGGCGACGGCCACCAGTTCCGCTAGTTCGACCGGCTTCGGCATGTGCATCTGGTAGCCGGCCCTGAGCGCATGCATCCGATCCTCAACCCGCGCGTAGGCCGTCAGGGCGATGGCCGGTACACGGCCCCCGCGGGTGGCGGGCAGCGCGCGCACACGGTCGATTAGATCATACCCGTCCTGGTCCGGCATCCCTATGTCGCTTATGAGCAGGTCGGGCGTCCCCGACTTTACGGCCGCGAGCGCCTCGGCCGCCGAGCCGGCGGTCGTCACCGCCGCGCCGCACTGTTCAAGGCCGATCTTGAGTAGCTCGCGCGTGTCCGGCTCGTCGTCCACGACGAGCACCCGCAGCCCGTCGAGCCTCTCCGGGCATTCGTAGGAGGGCAGGGTGTCTTTTGCCGCGGGGTGGACGCGCTCCTCCACGCCGACACTCCGATAGACGGCTATGATCGGAAGCAGCACCCTGAAGGTCGCGCCCCGCCCCTCGCCCGCGCTCTCGGCGCTTACGGCCCCGCCGTGCAGCTCGACGAGGTGCCGCACTATCGCCAGCCCCAGCCCCAGCCCCCCGTGCCTCCGCGTCGTCGAACCGTCCGCCTGCCGGAATCGGTCGAAGACGTGGGGCAGGAACTCCGGCGCGATGCCGGCCCCGTCGTCGCTGACGGAGATTTCGACGTGCGA